>JBBSHK010000009.1:0-17026 GCA_038253185.1 Anaerolineae bacterium
AATTTTGGCGCGCCGTTTCAGATTGGCTTTCATTACGGCGGCTGGGGTTCGGTGCGTGAGCGCCTGGGCTGGCGACCGGCGCTCCGTTTGGTGTGGATGAAATCGCTCCTGCGACCGAGCGCCTTCCTCGCGCGACGGCTGGGCTTGAACGCGGCGCGCTTTCGTATGACGCGCGTCGCCGATTCACTTTTCAATCGCCGGCTCGACCGCGATCAAAATAACGAAATTGTGATTGGGCGCGTCCAATGCGCGGGCGAAGACTTTGATCGGCTCTGGCAAAATTTGGCGCATCAATATAAAGTGCTCGCGGTGCGCGATCGCGCGTGGGTACAGTGGCGCTATCTCGATGCGCCTGAAGTTGATCAAGCAGTGTTTTTGGCGCGTCGAGGTGCCGAGCCGTGCGGCTATGTGGCGTATCGCCTTCATCATGACGCACACAAAGCGTGGGCAGTGATTCTCGATTGCTTTGCCGCGCCTGAGGATGGCGCGGCCACACGCGCGCTGTTACAACGCGCGCGGCGCGAATTATTCGCGCGGGGGGTTGAATCAATCGCCGCGCTGGTCGTGCCCGGCTCGCCGCTTTATGCTGAATTGCGGCGCGTGGGATTTTGGGCGCGCCGTCAGGGCTTTGATTTTTCGATCGTGCCTTATACCGCACAATCTTTTGCCGCGAGCGATTGGTTCGTCACGGGCGCGGAGGGCGATGTCGTCTAAGCCGAAAAAGTCGGTACTCGCTTTTTTGTCCACGGCGACCGAAGCCATTTGGGCGGGTGGTTTCGCGCTCGCCGGCTTGTTGAATCGCGCGCAGTTTCGGACGTGGTCGTCGATGGGACATGGGCAGATTCTCGTCATTGCGCCGCATCCCGACGACGAATGCACCGGCTGCGGCGGAACGATCGCGCTGCACACGCGCGCTGGCGATCGCGTCAGCGTTTTGCAAATTACCGATGGTCGCTCCAGCCG
This sequence comes from Anaerolineae bacterium, assembly GCA_038253185.1. Lineage (GTDB taxonomy): Bacteria > Chloroflexota > Anaerolineae > UBA4142 > SHND01 > JBBSHK01. Next base: position 964 of record JBBSHK010000009.1, read on the forward strand.
CGCGCACGGACTCGAGGCAACGGCGATGGCGCAAGTGCGGGCACGCGAAGGACGCGCGGCGGCTGCCATTCTCGGCGTCGCGTGTTTGGAGCAGTTGGGCTTGCACGAGCGCGCCTGGGATGAAGCCGCCCTCACCGCTGCATTGCGACAGAAAATTGTGCGCATTCAACCCGGCGTGATTTACGCGCCGTCGTGCATTGAGTTTCATCCCGAACATCTGCGCGTGGCGCGCGCCTTGGCAGCGGCACTTGACCGCACGATTGATCGCCCGCTGATTCGCATTTACGAAATCAGCGTGCCGCTCACACCGCGCCTCGCAAATTTTTTCGCAGACACTTCAACGGTGGCAGACTTGCAAGACGCCGCGCTCGCCGCCTATCCGTCGCAGGCAGACTCACTGCAATTCACCACCCGACTGCGCCGCTACTCTGCGCGCTATTTCCGCGTGGCTAAAAGCGCGGAGGCGTTTTGGGAGATGTCGCCGCGCGAGTATTACAAGTTGATGCAGCGCGGCGATTGGTTGAAGCAGAATCAATGGGAACCGGCGCTCACGCCGTTTCGCTCGCTGCGCCCGCGCGCCTACGGCGACCCACGCGCTTTTTGGCAGGGCACTGCCGCGCGGCGCGCCTTGAAAAAAATTATCGAGGATGAGCATGATTGATTGGAAACCCGATTGGAGTGAGCTGGACGTGATTGCGCGAGCACGCGACGATATTAGGGAATTCGCGCGGGTCGAGTTCGTGGAACAATTTTTTCCAATGGGCTTGTGTGTGCAGCTTGAAACCAATGATCGCGATCTACTTCAAGCCACGCGGGAATCTTTTGGACGGTACCCGCGACTGAATACGGCTACCACCCCGGATATTATGATGCGTCTTTTCGCGGATGAGGTGGACGACGCGCTGGAGCCGCAGCGACGACCGCAGTCCCTGTTCCGCTTGCAAGGAGATTATTTTTACATCAGCGCGGGGCGCGACGCAATTGTGATGGGAGATCGCCCGCGCGGGCGCGCGTTCGGCTTTTTGCCGCGTTCGCTCGTACGGCACCATGATTTTCTGCGCATGAATTTCATCAATGGCATCGTATTTGCAATTCTGATGACGCGCGGCTTTGTGGGAATGCACGGCGCGGGTCTGGTCAAAGAGGGGCGCTCGCTGATGCTCCGCGCCAAGCCCGGTAGCGGAAAATCGACGCTGGCGTTCGCGTGCGTGCGCCGCGGTTATCAACTGCTCGGCGAAGATCAGGTCTGGGTGCATTGGGATTCTCCGCAGCAAGAATGGTGGGGGGCGCCGTGGACGCTGTCGCTGCTGCCGGATGCGAAAAATATTTTCCCGGAGCTGGCGGACTATTCGCTCACCGTGATGTTCAATGGCGAGCGCAAAATCGTGACCGACCTCGACATCGTCGCGCCGGGCGCGGCGGTGACGACCACCTTACCCGGCATACTGGTTTTTTTGGAGCGGCATACCGCGCCGGGCTCGCAAATTTTTTCGGTTGAGCCGCGCGAGGCATATCGCCGCTTTCTCATGACGATTATCGAACCGCCGGGTCCGAGTCAGGTGGGTTATACCACCGCGGCGGAGCAATTGCTCGCGCGTCGTGCGTATATGCTGCGCGTTGGCACCGACCTTGACGCAGCGGTGAATGCCGTGGATGAATTGCTGCAGAGGGGCAATTCAGGCGCTCGCATATGAGCGCAAAATGCGCCGACCAAACTTGATCGCGAAATTTTTAGCGGGTCACGCGATAGATTTCGACCAGACCGTAAGTAGAATCATTGATTCGTCCGAGCAACTGCGCGTCGTGATTTTTTAACCAGTTATAGAACTGCGCGGGCTGGGAATCATTGATGGAAGCGATTTCTGTAAAGTAGCCGCGCATTCGATCATCGAGCAGAACTATATCTGGCGCGACCTGCGTCAACGCTTCGTCGAATGTCAACGGGCGCGGCTCGTTATTCGGATCGGTCCAGGAGAGCGGGACGATGAAGGAGCGATAATCGAAATCGTCCAGCCCAAACCAGTAATTATGCAAACCCAGGATTCGGGAGCCGGCGGGAATGTACTGGCGGACCGCGCCAATGAATTGATAGTACGGAGTTGTCGTGGAGGCTTCTGCTTCTATCGCCGCGAGGCGCGTTGCGCCTTCGATAGAAATCGCGACAAGCAGCACGGTCAGTGCAAGATGCATCCAACGCGACCATTTCGTTCGTCCCGCCCAATTCCAAAACATCACGCCGCCCCAAGCCGCCGCAATCGCGGCGAGAGGCACGAAGGTTATGGTATAGTTCACGAGCTTGAGATAAATCAAAAAAGCAAAGAGCAGCGGAAATAAAAAAAGCGGCACGACGATCACCCGCGCGGAACGATCATCGAGGCGCAGCGCGCGCCGCGCGAGCGCGAACAGTGAAAGTGGCAAGACGACCAGCGCGCTCCAAAAACCAACGCGCAATAAAATATTTGGACCCAACCTTCCAAGTCCAGGTCCGTAACGATGGTATTCGTTAAGCAGATTGTTGAGATACCATTGCAGATTCAGTAAATCAAAACGGTTGGCGTAACCGCGCGTCTGTCCGCGCCAGTCGTATAAATCGCCGAGCACATAGGCGAGGTACGGCAGCCACACGACAATAAACCCGAGCAGAGCATAACCGAGAGCGCGGTTCATTTTTCTGCGGTGATCCCAGAACAGCAATACCAACAAGACCGGCAGCCAGAACAATCCATAAAGATGCGCCTGACTGGATAGACCGGCGAGGAGACCAGACAAAAAATACCAACGACCTGTATCTTGCTGGCGCGCGGATAAATAGGCGTGCAATGAGGCGAGACCCAACACCGGTACGACCATATCGTAGCGCGCGAGGCGCGCCATATCGATCAGCAAGATGCCACTGCGCTGAATGTAGGTCAGCCCCGTCAACGGAACGAAAATCAGGAACAGGATTGCGAGCAAGCCGATGCGCGCATCTTGAAACAATCGCCGCGCGAGACTGTACGTGAGAGCAAGGATCAGCACTCCCATTGCCACTGACTCATATCTATCTTGAAACAAACCCAAACCGGCGGCGCGAAAAATCGTCGCGAGAATTAGTGGGTGCAGCGGCATGAAACCATAATAGTTGTGTTCCATCCCATACCGTCCGACGAAAACGTCCGATCCAAAAATTCCGGTCGTCGCCAGTTTCCAGCCGGTCGAAGCTTGCCACGGCTCGTCTTCGTACACGCGCGGAACAATAGTCAGGTTGTGGAGTGAGATTGCCCAGAAGAAAAAAAGAAAACAGCACGCGGCGAATGTCGGTGTAAGGATGCGCGCCATTGCTCGCCGAGGGGCATTCGATCTGATTCGCAGTAGCTCAGGGCGCGCGTTCATTTTTGTGAGCGATGGAAAAAGGTATGCCACAATCGAAACATCAAACCGGAATGGTCAACTCTCATTTTCGCCACGCATCTCAGGGCGCGCCAAATTCCCGGTCATCCACAACAGGATGATAAGATTCAAAGCGGCGGCGATGAGTGAGAAAATTTTCAGCACAATGATTTTGATAGTTGTGGGTTCTACCGCGACGAGGTTGATGCCGAGCCGCGGAGTGAACGGCGCAATCGTTATGAGGTTGAAAAAAAACGTCGCTGAAAGTATCGCAAAGGCGATCCACAACCGTGAATCGAGCCCCATGGCGACCAAGAGCAGCGCCAGCGTTGAGAACATGTAACGCTCGTGGATTTGTGTTGGCAGCACGAACAACCCAAGACTGAGTGCCGCCGCCCCCAGCGCAATTCTTTCGCGACGCAAGCATGTGACCGTAATGAACAGCGCGTACACACCAAACAACGCGATGACGAGAGTTTGATAGGTCAATGGTAGATCGAAAGGATGCAGTTCGGCACTGACGTTGTGCACACGCGCGGCGAATAAAAGATACCACAGATTATAGGCACTGACACTGACGCGCGGCGATTCGCTCGGTTGATTGAGATAAACTTGGATCACATCATTCGCGCGTTCCGTGAGCAACCACGGCGCGCTGAGGATTGCCGCCAGCGCGCTGCTCGCGCCGAGCGCCGCGAGGACGCCGCGCCATCCGCGCTTTTGCAGCGTGATTACGACGAGCAGTGGCGCAAGGGCAATGCTTTGTAGTTTGGTAAATATTCCGAGCGTCCAACTCGACCACGCCGAGATCATCGCGCCGCGTTCTAATGCCAGCACCGCGAAGACGAGAAACAAAGTATAGGTCGAATCGGTCTGTCCCCAATACGATGACACGTACCAAATCGCGGGATTGAACACATACGCGCTCGCGGCGACGATCGAGGCTGTGGCAGATCGAGAACGGAGCGCCCGCGCAACCAGCCAAGCCGTGAGAATATCCGCGAGCATGGGCGGTAATTTGATCAGAATAGTGAGCCATTGATTGCTCGTGCCGGAGAATGCAGCGAGATGATCGGCAAGCCAAGCCGCACCACCGAAGAGATACAGATTGAGTGGCGGATAATCTACACCCGCGTTCGTATAAACCGCCGCCATGCCTGAGGCTTGAATCAGGCGCGCCCAGCGGCGAAAGGCATCGAGGTCGCTGCCCGCGAGCAGGTTCAGGGGTGCAAAAGGAATGCGAATGAGCAAGCCAAGTAAGAGGATTGCCGCGAGGATCGCGCGCTCATGATCTTTGATTGTTGCGGCTAAGGAATTTGCTATGCGCCTTCGCGAATTGATCGTCGTAGGTCTGTTGTTCATATTGGCGCTGGCGCTGCGAGTATGGGGTATCACGTTCGGTTTACCGTACCTTTATCATCCCGACGAACCCGCCTTTGTCTTACAAGCGTTGGCAATTGGACGAGGTCTGCCGAACGGGGTAACGTTCGCTAATCCGCCGCTCGACAAATATCTTCTCCTTATCGAATACGCCGCGACCTACGCGGTCGGGCGCGTGAATCATATTTACGCATCTCCGCAAGATTTTGTCAATCAGTTCCGCGCCGACCCCACGCGGCTCTATCTGATCGCGCGCGTGACGAGCGCGCTGTTTGGCGCGGCGACGGTGATTGTCGTCTACGCACTGGCGGCGCGCGTGCGCGGACGACGCGTCGCGTTATTAGCGGCGGCGCTCGCCGCGTTCGCTTATCTTTTGGTGCGCGAATCGCATTTCGCCGTGAACGACGCGCTGGTCACTTTTCTCACCACGCTCGCGCTTTATTTTTCGCTCCGAATTCTGCAACAGAGCAATCGACGCGATTACATCGTCGCGGGTGCGCTGGTCGGTTTGGCTTTTGCCGCCAAGTACACGGGCGCGGTGGCGCTCGTGCCGCTGGTGCTGGCGCACTTTTGGAGCCCCGCGCGGCGTTGGAAAAATTTGCTGCTTGCGCTCGGCGCAGCGCTCGGAGCGGTGGTGATCGGGTTTCCTTCGGTTTTCCTCGAAACCCATCGCGTGGTGGGCGATGTCTACGCGGGTCTTTACTCCAAAGGGCAATTTATCGGGTACGATGGACTTGATCCAGCCGGAGGATACATTTATTACTTTAAGGTACTGCTGTGGGGACTCGGCGCGCCGCTCTTCCTATTTGGCATTGGTGGAATTATTTTGGCAGTCGCGCGGCGGGAGCGCGCGTTGTTGATCGTCGCCGCGCTCCCGCTCGCGCTGTACGCCAGTATGGGCTATGAGCGAATGTACTTTGCGCGTTACCTGTTGCCCGCCGTGCCCGCGCTGATTATTCTAGCTGCGGTCGCGGTGGATGCTGCAATCCAATCTCTCGCCGCGCGGTGGAAATTTTCTACAGGCGTTGCCTATCTCGCCGCCGCGCTATTGATTGGTCTCTTGCCTTTCTTGGACTCTATCCGTTTTGATGTGATCATGACCCAAGCTGATACCCGAACACAAGCTAGCGAGTGGATTCAAGCGCGTCTCCCATTGGTCGCAAAGATCGCTACGGACTGGCCTCCATTCGGACCAACCATATCAAACCGCGACAATCTGCTCGTCGCGAATGGCTGGTCGCTTTTCGATCTGACAATTGAGGATTATCACGCGCGTGGAGTTGACTATGTCGTCGCGAGCAGCTATACGTACGATATGTGGCTGCTTGATCCAGCGAAGGATGCGCGGCGGCGCGAGTTTTATGATCGACTCAATCGCGGGGTTCACCTGATCGCCGAATTCAAACCGGATGCTGGCGATGGTGAGCTGCATTTTGTGTATGATCAGATCTATGCGCCGTTCACTGAGTTGAATCGTTTGCAGCGTCCAGGTCCGACCATTCGGATCTATGATTTGAGGAACGATGGGATTGGATCGAGTCGCTGAGTCACGGGCAACCGCTTTGTCTAAAACGGACCTCACCTGCTCGGTAATTATTCCTTGGTACAATGAGGTGGATAATATTGCCAATGCGCTCCGGCGCGTTCCCGAGCTGCGCTGCCGCACGGAGGTGATCGTGGTGGATGACGGCTCGACCGATGGGACCGCCGAGGTGGTGCGCGCGCTGATGCCGCAATCCAGTCACTTGCGACTCATTGCCTACGCTCCCAATCGCGGCAAGGGCTATGCGGTGCAGCAGGGTTTTGCGGCGGCTCGGGGCGACATTCTATTGATCCTCGACGCCGATATGTCGGTACCTCCCGAAGACCTGCCCAAGTTCGTCGCGCCTTTGATGAGCGGACGAGCGCGCTTTGTGAATGGCACACGCATGGTCTATTCGATGGAGCGAGGCGCGATGGGCTGGATTCATCGGTTGGGCAATCGCATCTTTAACCGCCTTGTCTCCTGGCTGATTGGGCAGCGCATCACTGATTCGCTCTGCGGAACAAAGGCGCTCTTTCGCGAGGATTGGCGGCGCATCCCAATGCAGGATACGTCGTGGGGTGATTTTGATTTATTATTTGGCGCGGCGCTGCTCAACTTGCCGCTGGTCGAAGTGCCGATTCATTATCGCCGCCGCGTGGCGGGGAAATCCAAGATGCAGCCGTTCAGACACGGCTTGATCCTATTGCAAGTTTGCGCGGCGTGGTTTCTCCGACTCGTCTTCAACCGCGCCGCGCGCGACCGTATTGACGATTGAGGCATGCGATCAATATGCGCCGCGTCTTGATTACCGGAAGTAGTGGGCTGATTGGCTCGGAAGGGGTCGCCTTCTTTGAAGCAAGCGGCTGGGAGGTGCATGGCATAGACAATAACTCGCGCCGCGCGTTCTTTGGGCCCGATGGTGACACCCGCTTGAATCTCGCGCGTTTGCTGGCGACGACGCGCCACTTTACGCACCATGATTTCGATATTCGCGACCGGCGCGCCGTATTCGACCTGATGCGCGAGCAACGTCCGGCTTTGATCATCCACTGTGCCGCGCAGCCCTCGCACGAGCTCGCCGGTCAACAGCCGCTCGCCGATTTCGAGGTGAATGCCACCGGCACGTTGAATGTACTGGAGGCAGTTCGCCAGTACTGCGCCGAGTCGCCCTTTATTTTTATGAGCACTAACAAGGTCTATGGTGATCGACCGAACCAACTTTCGTTGGTCGAATTAGAGACACGTTATGATTATGCCGATCCGAAAGATCAGCAGGGAATTGACGAGACTCTCGGTGTGGATGCCTCTCGGCACAGCTTGTTCGGCGCATCCAAGCTTGCCGCCGATATCTTGGCGCAAGAGTACGGTCACTATTTTGGGATGCCAACAGTTTGCTTTCGTGCGGGCTGTGTGACCGGAGCGAAGCAGGCCGGTGCGGAGCAGCATGGCTTTCTCGCCTATCTCGCGCGCGCCGTCTCTGAGGGACGTGTCTATCGCATCTTTGGCTACAAAGGCAAGCAGGTTCGCGACAATATTCATGCTTTTGATGTTTGTACCGCGTTCCTTGCCTTCTTTGAGAATCCGCGCTCCGCGGCGGTTTACAACTTGGGCGGTGGTCGCGAGAACAGCGTTTCAGTAATCGAAGCAATTCGGCGTTTTGAGGATTTGATGGGCAAAAAGCTTGCGTGTGAATATGTTGAGCCGGCGCGCTACGGCGACCACATTTGTTATATCAGCGATACGCGCCGCTTCAAATCAGATTTTCCCAACTGGCGCATCACGCGTTCGTTGGACGATATTATGATCGAACTTGCATTCGATGGGCGGAAGGGTTGAAATGACTCCGCGCGTCAGCGTCGTCATTCGCACATTTAATCGCGCGGAATATTTGCGCGCGGCGATTGAGAGCGTGTTCGCGCAAACGTTCCGCGATTTCGAATTGATCGTGGTGGACGATGGCTCGACCGATGACACGCCGCAGTTGCTCGCGGATTATGGCGATCAGCTCACGCCGATTTTTCTTTCTCACACCGGCAATCCCGCGACGACATTCAATACGGCTGTGCGCGCAACACGCGGTGAATTCATTGCCATCCTCGACGATGATGACCTGTGGCTGTCGCATAAACTCGAAGCGCAAGTTGGTCTTTTGGATCGTTCGCACCGCGCCGGTTTCGCGTACGGCAACGCTCGCTTATTGTATCCCGATGGCAGCACGTCCCCGCCCGCGCTGGCGCCCGATCAGATCGTCAACGGCTCGGTGCTGCGGACGATGATTCGAAATATTTGCGTGCATCCCAGCACACTCCTTTTTCGGCGTGAATGCCTTGCCCGAGTAGAGTTGCCCGACGAGCGGCAGCCCGTCGCGGAAACATTTCTCTTTTCGTTAAACCTCGCGCGGGCGGCAGAAGTGGTTTGTGTGCGCGAGCCGATCACTTTGATTCGTCAACATGCTTCCCAGTTGAATACCGCGCGCGGCTTGTCCAATTATCAGGCAGCGATTGCGGCGCTGGAGATATTACTGCAAGATCACACGCTGCCACTTTCGGCACAAGTCGAAGCGCATCGCAGTCTCGCGCGTTTTCATACCCATCTCGCCAAAAATTTTGTTCAACTCGGGCGCGTTGGAGAAGCGCGTCGTCACGCGCTGCGTGCACTGGCGCGCTATCCGCTGCACCGACCGGCGTGGCGGTGGGCATTGCAAAGCACGCTCAAATCATCCATTAAGTAGCGGAGGCAAACTGCTGTATTCAGCCAACACTTGTGTGAGCGGACGCCTTTCCCATTTCCCGACAAATATTTTGATTACATCCTATGCAGCCAAACGCTTGAAGATTTACGCGATCCGATCTGGGTTTGTTCTGAGCTAGTCCGCATTGGGAAGCGTGGCTATATCGAGGTTCCCTCGCGGCGGCTGGAGATGACGCGGGGCGTCGAATCTCTTGGCTATGCCGGTCATTATCACCATCGCTGGCTGATTGAAATAAAAGACAACCTTCTGCTCTTTCGCTTCAAGACTTGTTTATTGAATGAGAGCTGGCGGTATCATCTGCCGCCCCGCGCGTTCGCCCAGCTGCCACGCGCTGATCGGGTCTCGTATCTATTTTGGGAAGGTACGTTTTACTTTCGCGAGGAGATCACGATCAGTTACGGTGAGGTCCAGCGCGAGCTGGAAGCGTACGTCCGTCGGCAGGGCGTTTATAGCCCACTGCGATATAGAGTCTCTGATCTCATCAGGGCAGTCAAGAGACGAATGCCGCGATTTCAACACTGGTATCGCCGTTGGTGGCGGCGCGCCTAGCCGCCGTCCCATTTCAACTGTGAGCAATTGGCTGATTGCCGAACTGAGGTCGCAAGAAACCCGGCATCTGGCGCTGACGTTCGCGGGCTATGCCGGACGCTTCGCTCTGAGCTTTATCGCGAGTGTGATTATCGCGCGCTGGCTGGGACCCATTGGTTATGGGTTGATCGCGCTCGTGTCCGTGGTCTTGAATCTCGCGGACACGCTTGGGGATTTCGGACTGACCTATTCCGCCGTGCGCGCGATTTCGCGTCAACTTGGAACCGAACCGGATCGCGCGCGGCAACTAGCGCACGGCTATTTTTCGCTCGCGCTCATTGCGAATTCCATAGCCGCGCTCGCCGGATTCGTTTTGGCTGAACCGATCGCGCGCGATTTGCTCGGGCGACCGGAGGCAGAACCTTATCTACAAATCGCATTGCTCGGATTAATTTCGGTCGCGGGCAGTGGCTTCGCGATGGCGTTGCTGCAAGCCACGCGCCGCTTTAAGGAATTAGCCGCGCTGCAAATTGCGTCCGCGTTGATCTATCTCATTGTGATTGTTGCACTCGCCGCAACCGGCAAGCTGAATGTATTCGCGGTCGTGCTGCTCGGCGTACTCAATCCACTCCTCAGTTTTTTCATCGGTCGCCAATTTTTTCCACCGCACTGGATTTCACTGCGCGCGACGTTCGCCCTCTCTGCGCGCCGCGCGTGGGGTGAACTCGTCGCCTTTGGCAAATGGCTGTGGGTGTCCGCGATTTTTTCGCTCCTCGCTTCGCAGCTCGACCTGTTGTTACTAAGCCATTGGGCTTCAGCCGCCGTCGTCGGCATTTATGCGCTGGCATTCAATCTCGCCACCAAGTTGGACATCGTAAATCAAACGCGCATGACCGTCTTATTACCAACTGTTTCCGCGCTCGATACACGCCAGCAGATGAATCATTACATTCGGCAGAGTCTCGCTCTGAGCATAGTGGGCACTACTGTGTTCGCGCTGCTCGTGCCTTTCTTTGCTCCATTCATTATGACGTTCTACGGCGCCGCGTATGCAGAAGCGGTCAATGCATTGATCGTGCTGACGGCGGTCGTGATCTTTGATCTCGTGACCTCGCCCCTGATCCTGTTGGGCTTTCCGCTGAATCAACCGCGTGCGCTCGCCGCGTCGGATGTGGTACGTGTGCTGACGCTGCTCGCGGTGGGCTGGCTGTTGATTCCATTGTGGGGACCTATCGGCGCGGCGCTGGCACGACTCGCGTCAAGAATGAGTGGCGCGGTCTTTATGTTGACACTGGTAGGGCTTCGTATCAGAAACACAAATGATTCGCCCTTGCCCTCAACTATGGGCGATTGAAAAAAAGCGCGCGCGGTTTAACGGTTGTGTGATTTCTGATGAGCTTCCATTATGTATTCCTCCAAACGCGCAGCGGAATGCTCCCAAGTAAATTGCGCCGCCCACGCTCGACACGCGCGCGCGCGCGCGAGGCGCAATGAGGCGTTAGACAAAAGTTGGCGCGTCGCTTTTACCCACAACACGAGGTCATCGCCGGGCAGCAACGTCGCAAATGCGCCCGTGGCTTCACGCAGCGCGGGGAGGTCGGAAGCGATGACCGGCACACCGACCGCCATTGCCTCTAAGGGGGCAACGCCAAAACTCTCATACGCGGACGGAAAGAGAAACACGTCCGCCCGGCGCAGTTCAGCCACTACTTGCGCGTGAGGCAGCGCGCCGCAGAAAATAACCTGACCTTCTAGACCGCGTGCGCGCACCTCTCGTTCCAACGCGGGACGCGATGGACCATCGCCCACGAGCCGCAGCGTCAAGCCCGGGAATTCCGGTGCGAGAGCTTGAAGGATGGGCAGCAAAAACGCGACGCGCTTTTGCTGCCCGTAGAGCCGACCTACATAGATGAGACGAAAAGGTGTACTGCGCGCGTGCTGCGGCAAAGGCGCTGCAATGAGTTCTAAAGCGATGCCTGGTGTGACGACACCATCGGTGCGATACTGATGGTCTCGCCACACGCGCGCGGCGACGGTTTGACTGATCGCAACCCGCAGCGTGGAATGATCGCGCCAAGCCCATTGTGGATCAATGCCGCCGGAAAAATAATAAACCGATGCAGTCTTGCTCCGCGCGAGATAGCGCGAAAAGAGGACAGCGTCGCCTTCTAAAAAAGTGACCGCGACCTCGCACTGCGCCAAGCCGCGGCGCGCCCGCGTACTGGCGAGAGCGGCAAGAAAAAAACTGAGCGACTGAAGATTAAGCGCCTGCTGGCGGAAGAGTCGTGACAAGACGCGGAGCGGAAAAAAGGTGTGAGGTAGGAGCGGTATAAAAGCAGATTCGATTCCCGCTGGCAAGTCGCGACGACGCGAACGCCCGGGCGCGAACCCGGCGAGGAACGACACCGCATGACCGCGCGCCACGAGACCTACGGCGAGCTGATCGGCAATTGTTTCCAAGCCGCCATATGCCAAGCCGCGAGTCGAGAGGATGAAACAGGTACGCATGGCGTCGCCTCAGGCGACGCGCAGAGTATAACATGATGTTTGAAATGAATACGACAGGGCGATGGTGATCGTGAAACGATTAGAGCTGTGCGCCGTTCTCACGCGCTGGATACGCATGCCCTTTACGTGCATTCTTTTGCTTTTGTTGATCGGCGTCGCGCAGACCGTTCGCGAAGAAGTAGTTTCTCTCCCGGAAGAAATTTCGGTGCTGCGTTGGTTGCCCGACGCCAACGCGCAGTCGCGCCAACAACTCGGCGCGGAGCTTTACGACACGTTGACCGCCGCCGATGCTGTTCTACCCCACGGCGCGAGCGTGCTCCTAGTTACGCCGGGCCTTGACGTACGGCATAGAGAGTACGTCGCTTTTCATCGCGCGCTCTATTATTTGGCGCCGCGACCGGTCTGGTGGATGAATCCGGCTCCTTCAGACGGAACCTCCGAGGCGCGGTGGTGGACGCCCGCGCCCCTCTCTGCAGAATCCATCGCGTCAGTAGCGAAAAGCAAAAGTACTCGATTCATTTTGTTTTATCAAACTCCACCTCCACCGGGATTCCGCTCATCCATCGAAATTACAGCGAACGCGTCCATCGTCTCTTTAGATGGGGTCCAGCTCCGCGGCGCGGATCGCAACGATTCACCTCCGTGTTGTGAATTCGCCACACTCGCCATGGGAATTGCCGTGATTTTCGCAATCGGCTATTTGCTCCTCCAAATCGCGGTGCGGCTTGGATATTTGGCGGGACGAATCGAGGCGATGGCGCTGGCATGGGCGTTGGGAGCTGGCGTGATCTCTGTTGCGTTGTTGTGGCTCAACGCGGTGGGCTTGCGGCTGTCCACGCAGATTGCCGTGATCACGATCAGCAGCGCGGCAATGGTTTTTATATTCGGTGTGACGCGAGCGAGAGCGGCGATGCGGGCACGCGCGGGATGCTACGGTCGCGATTTACAGGCATTGCTGCGCGAATTCTTTTTTCAACTTCGCTCTTTTCGACTGTCGAGGTCCACCTGGTTCCAAATCTTGTTGGTCGTCTTGATTGCCGCGATCCTGCTTCATGTGGCGCTGCTCGCGGTTGGTCGCCCGCTAACCGTTTGGGACAGTTGGGTAACGTATGCGATGAAAGCGCGGATCATTTTTCTGGACGGCGATATCTCGGCGGGTGTGTTTGCCGATCCCTCGCGCAGCGTGACGCATCTTGATTATCCCCTCCAACTACCTCTGGTCGAAGCATGGACGTACGCCTGGGCTGGCAGCGCGGATGATCGGCTCGCCGGAATTCCAGCGGTATTTTACTTTATCTCACTGCTGGGCATTTGTTACGGATGGTTGCGGCGGCTCGAAGTCAAACATAGCCGCGTACTTGTCGCCGTGGCGGCGCTCGCTGGGATGACGAGTCTCAATGGATTGGGCGGCGCGGCTCTAGCCGATCTGCCTCTCGCGGTGTGCGCGACGATGACTTGTGGCTACCTTGTGATTTGGCTCGAAACGAAATCAACCGGCGCGCTTTTCATCGCGGCTCTGGCTGGCGGTCTGATGCCATGGATCAAGCGCGAAGGGATTGTGCTGCTAGGCGTGCTGTGCCTCGCCGTCATCGTTTTGAATTGGCGGCAGCCGCGCGCGTTCGGCGCGGTCGCGCTGGTGGCGATCGCGGCGTTCTTCTTGTCGGGGGGATGGTGGGCATTCGTCCTTTTGAGAGGGATCCAGAATACCGATTTCCAACCATTGACGATGGCGACGTTCACCATGAATCTGGGCCGATTGCCGGTAATTGCGCGCTGGGTCTTGCCCAGCCTTTTGAGTGCGAATTCAAGTTTTGTGTGGCTCCTCGCGACTATTGTTGGCATCAGTGCGCTGCGGGCGCGCCGACGGGTTGATTCTGCAGATTTGCTTTTCATAACGGCATTCGTGTATCTCGGCTTGATCAGCTTTGGGTATGTCTTCTCCAATTTTGCTCCCTATCAGCAGCATATTGTCAGCTCCATTGATCGCCTGCTTGCGCACGTTACTCCTCTGTTGGTTCTCTGGATCGCGCATCAAGGTGTGTTGGACAATCGCATTTTATGCTGACCTTAAACAAGACCACGCAAGCTCTTTTCTGTAAATTGGTCTGACTCTCTTGGTGTCGGCGACCATTCTCTCCAGCTAATTCTGAAAGATGACATTCTCCCTACACGACCGTCTCTGTTTGTTTTCACTCATTCGCGGTGCAAATGTGAAATGCTTGACATCATCAGAAATTATGCTATGTTACGCGTAACAGCACGAATTTTCTAGCGCTCATTTCCAATCGCAGAAAAAGTCGAACCACTCCCTAAAGTTTTTTCACTTTGGCAGAGGAGCAACTGGTGTATACGCCGCCGTGCGTTCAGATGCTGGCAGTCAATCATATCTGTGGCGACCCGATCCGCCCAATTATTGAACAGGGTATCTTAGCGTCTCGCCAGTTTTTCGCTCACGGATTGGTTGAGCACGCGCCGGCGCAATGAGTAACTGAAGTTACGCAGTCTTCCTATCTCAACGCCGAGACGCAGTGAGCACAGAGGAAAAATAATTTAGAATCTCGGCGCTCCCTGCATCTCAGCAGTAATCCTGCGTAACAATCGATTGAACAAGGAGTTTGGATGCCCTCACGTCGCGCGGTGTTTCTCGATCGAGACGGCGTCATTGTCGAAAACCAGCGTGAGTGCATCAAGTCGTGGGAAGAACTAGAATTTTTGCCGGAGGCGTACGAGGCATTGCGACGATTGAATCAAACCGATTACGCCATCGTGCTCGTGACGAATCAATCAGCGGTTGGACGCGGCATCATTATGCTGGAACAAGGCATCGCAATTAACGCCCGATTCACCGCGCGAATAGAGGGCGCATTGACGCCGCGTATCTCTGTCCACATCGTCCTGACGAAAATTGTCGCTGCCGAAAACCCGCACCAGAAATGTTTTTGAAAACGGATAGACTTGCGAAATCAAGTGGTGATCCTTCGACAAAAACCTATGCTGAATAGAGACTTCGCCGCTGCTTCCCCGGACGATTGCTTGATGCCGCTGCCCAGAGCGCGCTCGAGTAATAAGATTGATTCGCATGCGCGCGTCAGTAATTGTCCCCGCCTATAACGCCGCTCCGACAATTGAAAATTGTTCGAGAACGCTGACGCGGCAAGACTTGCCCCCTAATCCTTGGACTCGGATCAGTGCTGACCACTGCGGCGTGGCTCACCGCGGCTTGAAAAAATTCGCGATGAATTGGCGCAAGCGCGCTCGCCTCTCGACACACTGCTGGAATGGCGCTGCCAGTCATTCGCAAGCCGATGTGGATTTCCGTCAAGACCAAGAATGCAGTCTTGCGTTTTACTGAGCGTGGTTTACCAACTATGAAATCGCCAGTGCGCGCCGAATTGGTTGGAGTGTTCGGCGACCCGGTAGATGAAAATCCGACCGGCATAATGCAAGACGCCGCGTTCGCGGCACTAGCTTTGGATTTTCGGTATCTCACCATTCGCGTCCGCGCACAAGATTTGCCGCGCGCGATGAATGGCTTGCGCGCGATGAATTTTCGCGGCATCAATCTCACAATTCCGCACAAGGTGGCAGTACTGCAGTATCTCGACCGCGTCGCCGATGACGCAGCGTTGATGGGCGCGGTGAATACGATATGGCGTGACGGCGACGAATTGGTAGGTGAAAATACGGACGGCAAAGGCTTTTTGCGCTCAGTGCGCGAAGATGCCGCCGTTGACCCTCGCGGCAAGCGCGTCGTCTTTCTCGGCGCGGGTGGCGCGGCGCGGGCGATGACAGTTGAACTCGCGTTCGCGGGCGCGAGTCACATCACGATTGTTAATCGTGGACGCACGCGCGGCGAAGAATTGGCTGCGCTGTTGTGCGAGCGTACGCCCGCGCAAGCTACCTATGCGGCGTGGAATGAAAATTATCGCGTGCCCGCGGATGCAGGCATCTTGGTGAACGCGACCTCCATCGGACTCTTTCCGAACATTGAGGAGATGCCC
>JBBSHK010000010.1:0-16805 GCA_038253185.1 Anaerolineae bacterium
AGTCGCAAGAACGCGTAACGTTCCGCCGCGGCGCTCGCCTCGTTCCAAGTCGCGTCGGTCGAGCCGTCGTCGACCAGCACCACTTCGCCGTCGAGGTGATTCGCTTGAAACGCGCGCGCGATTTTTTCCATCAGCGGCATAAGGTTGCCGGACTCGTTGCGCGCGGGAATGAAAACAGAAACTGCGGGATGCGCGGCGCGCGCGGGGTGAGATTCAAGCGCAAGGGTCGAAAGCGTGCGTACCATCAGATGCGCGGATTATAACACCAAGATGTTCTAAAACTGAATTGGCGCGACCCAAATGAAACAAATGGGTGTGTGAATCAGAAGAGAGAAAAAGGGCAATCCTTCGTGTTGTTGCGCGCTCTGCGCGGAAGAATTATTTCCCGTTGTGAAATTCGCGAATCGCCTCAACCACGTAATCAATCTGCGCGTGGGTCAATTCAGGATACATCGGCAGCGACAATTCTTCGCGCGCGACTTGCTCGGCATTCGGGAAATCGCCCGCGCGATAATTCAGATTTTTGTAAACCGGTTGAAGATGCAGCGGGATCGGATAATGCACGCTCGCTTCGATGCCGCGCGTTTTCAAATGCTGCAACAGCGCATCGCGTTGGGGCGAGCGAATCGCGTAGATGTGATACACGCTTTTAATGTGCGTTGGTTCATACGGAGTCACGAGGTCGAGGTTCGACAAAAGCTCGGTGTAATAGTCCGCGTGCTCACGGCGCTGCGCGTTCCATTCCTCTAGATGTTTTAATTTCACATCCAGAATCGCGGCTTGCAGCGCGTCGAGGCGATAGCCATAACCGACAATCTCATGTTCGTACTTGGCGCGCCTTCCGTGATTTCGCAACATCCGCGCGCGTTCTGCCAACTCCGCGTCATTCGTGACCAACATCCCGGCGTCACCGTACGCGCCGAGATTTTTCCCCGGATAAAAACTGAAACACGCGAGGCCACCGAGCGAACCCGCGCGCCTGCCGCGATATGCCGCGCCGTGCGCTTGCGCCGCATCTTCGATTACGCGCAGGCTGTATTTTTTCGCGAGCGCAAGAATCGAATCCATCTCGGCGGGCTGACCGTAGAGATGCACCGGCATCAAAACTTTCGTGCGCGGCGTGATCGCGGCTTCAATTTTGTTCGGATCGATGTTGTAGGTGCGCGGGTCAATGTCCACGAACACCGGTTTCGCGCCCGTGAGCGAAATGACTTCGGCGGTCGCGACAAAAGTCTGCGTGGTTGTAATCACTTCATCGCCCGCACCGACGCCGAGCAAAATGAGCGCGAGGTGCAGCGCGGCGGTGCCGGAATCAACGCCGACGGCGTGCTTCGTATCGCACAGCGCGGCAAAATTTTTCTCGAACGTTTCGACTTCAGGTCCAAGGATGAACGAGGAATTTTCGACGACGCGCTGCATCGCCGCGTCGATCTCCGGCTTGATCGCGCGATATTGCGCTTGCAAATCGACCAGCGGAATTTTCGTCACCTCAACTGTGTCCCAACACCGGATGCGGCACGTATGGCTGTTCGAGCGGCGCGAGTTCTTCCGACGACAATTTTATTTCCAATGCCGCAATCGCTTCGTCGAGCTGGTACATTTTGCTCGCGCCGATAATGGGCGCGCTGACGCCGGGCTGGTGCAGAATCCACGCCAACGCGATCTGCGCGTTGCTCACGCCGCGCCGCTGCGCGATTTCCGAAACGCGCGCGACGATTTCAAAATCACTGTCTTGAAAATACATCTCGTGCGCGAAGGCGTCGCTTTTGGCGCGCGGGGTCTCGCCACTCTTGTCGCGCGTGCGATTGCCCGCAAGAAAACCGCGCGCCAGTGGACTCCACGGAATAATTCCAATGCCTTCGGCGCGACACAGTGGATTCATCTCGCGTTCTTCTTCGCGATAGACCAGGTTGTAATGATTCTGCATCGAGACAAAGCCCGTCCAACTATGTTGGTCCGCTTTGTAAAGCGCCTGCGCGAATTGCCACGCGTACATACTCGACGCGCCGATATAACGCGCCTTGCCGGATTTCACGACATCGTGCAGCGCTTCAAGTGTTTCTTCAATCGGCGTATTCGGATCCCAGCGATGGATCTGGTACAGGTCGACGTAATCGGTGCCGAGCCGCCGCAGCGAGTCATCGATCCCTTCCATAATGTGTTTGCGTGACAGTCCGCGCTGATTCGGTTTGTCGCCCATGACGCCGTGTACTTTGGTCGCGAGCACCACCTCATCACGCTTGGCAAAATCACGCAGCGCGCGTCCGGTCACTTCTTCGCTCACGCCGCGTGAATAGACATCAGCGGTATCGAAAAAATTAATTCCTGCTTCGAGCGCGCGTTTGAAAAATGGACGACCCTGCTCCTCGTCGAGCACCCAATCGCGCCATTGCGACGTGCCGTAGGTCATACAGCCGAGGCAGAGGCGCGAGACTTTTAGACCAGTGCGACCTAAATTGATGTATTGCATTTAAAACTCCTTCGACTAAAGTCGAATGGCAAAGGAAAGATTAAAATCTAAGAGTGTAACATGCTTTAGCATGAGCGATTGCTTTCAACTTTTAAGTTGAAGAGAGTAATAATCACGGCGCGAGTCGCTCGATTGTCCACGCGCCCTTCGGGTCGCGTCGATAGCGGAAACGATCGTGCAAGCGACCGGGGCGACTCTGCCAGAATTCCATCACATCGGGAACCACACGATAGCCGCCCCAATAGGGCGGACGCGGAACACCCTCCGCGAATTCGTCACCCAGTTCCTTCGCACGTTGATCTAACACATCTCGATTTGGAATGACTTGACTCTGGTGCGAAGCCCACGCGCCGATCTGACTCTCGCGCGGGCGCGTGCGAAAATATTGATCGGATTCTTCCGCTGAAATTTTTTCGACGCGACCTTCGACGCGAATCTGTCGTCCGAGCTCTGCCCAAAAAAATATCAGGGCGGCGAAAGGATTCTCCGCCAACTCATCCGCTTTGCGGCTCTCATAATTGGTAAAAAAAATAAAGCCGCCTTCGTCCCAACCGCGCAGCAGCACCATCCGCGCCGAAGGTCGTCCGTCGCGCGCGGCGGTGGCAAGCGCCATCGCGTTCGGTTCAATCAATTGCGCGGCTTGGTTGAACCACGCGCCGAATTGTTTGAACGGATCGGGGTCGAGATCGCTTTGGCTCAAGCCGCGTACCGTATTGGGGCGGCGCATATCGCTCGTCATTCTTGATATTCGTGAATCTGATCGACAGTGCCAATATTCCGCGCGGGATTTCCCACGACGACCGCGTTCGCGGGAACATCCGCGACCACCACCGCGCCCGCGCCGACCAACGCGTTCTCGCCCACGGTCACTCCCGGCAGTATCGTCGCGTTCGCGCCAATTTTCGCGCCGCGCCGGATGGTGGGTCCGCGCAATTCTTCTTTCACCTTGCGCGAGCGTGGATAGCGCGCATTCGTGAGCACCACGTTCGGACCGAGCCAACATTCGTCTTCAAGAATTGAAAATTCGGGGACGAATACATTCGAGTGCAGCCGCACGCCATTGCCGATTTTGACATGATGCTCGACAATCGAATGTGAACCGATGCTGACGTTGTTGCCGATTTGGTTTTCTTCGCGAATCAAAGCGCCGTGTCCTGTCTGAAAATCATCGCCAATAATATTGCCCGCGTAAATGACGGTGTGCGAGCGAATCACCGCGCGTGCGCCGATGCGCGTTTCGAGTTCGCCTGCGCGTGCATTTGCATCCCCGTGGGATTTCCCGCGCGGCGGCTCACCGATAATCACGTAATCACCGATTTCGGTGTCGTCACTCAGGTGGACATTGGGGGAAATTTTGGCGTTCAGCTTGGGATTTACCACAGAGACACAGAGTTCGCTTGGAATAAATTCCAATCCCTCTGTTGTCTGTATTTCTATGGTGATGATTTAATTGAGCATCACAGGCGCGCCGTTCTGTTCGAGCGAGTGCTGCGCGGCTTCGAGTACGCGCACCACACGCAATCCATTCTCGCCGTCGGTTTGCGGCTGTTTGTGCTCGCGAATGCATTCGATAAAGTGCGCGCACTCGTTTCTTAATGGCTCGGTCATATCGATACGCGGGATGTGAATGTCGCCGCTGTGCACGCGCAATTGAAATTCGCCGAACGCATCGCCGCGCTTGTACACACCCTTGTCATAGATTTTTAATTTCGCTTCGGGGTCCACATCGTCATAGACGATCATTTTTTCAGAACCGACGAGCGTCATCTGCCGCGTCTTGCTCGGATCGAGCCACGAGGCGTGAATGTGCGCGATGACATTGTTTGGGAAGGTGAGCAGCACGAAAACCACATCTTCGATTTTTGCGTTGACATAGGTCGCGCCGCGCGCAGACACTTGCGTTGGCAGCGCATCGAGCAGATACAGCAAAATCGAAATATCGTGCGGCGCGATGCTCCACAGCGCGTTGATATCGCGCTGCACGCGCCCGAGATTCACGCGATTGGAGTAAATATAAAACAGATCGCCCAGTGCGCGCTGCGCGAGCAGCTCTTTAATCTTCCATACCGCGGGATTGTACTCGAAGGTGTGCCCGACCATCAGCACGCGGTCGTATTCGCGCGCACATTCAATTAACTCGCGCGCTTCATTTGTCGTCATCGCCAACGGTTTTTCGACCAGCACCTGCTTGCCGTGTTGCAGCGCGGCACGCGCGATTTCATAATGCGTACGCGCGGGCGTAGCAATCGCGATGGCGTCGAGGGTGGGATTTTCCAAAAGCTCGCGATAATCGGTCGTGGTCTGTTTGAGGTAGGGATAGAGTCGCGCTGCTTCGTCCACCCGCGCGGCATCGGCGTCGGCACACGCGACCAGCCACGCCTCGGGCAATTGGTGAAAATTGCGCGCGAGGTTCGGTCCCCAGTAGCCGTAACCGATCAAGCCGAGGCGAACGCGGGAATCCATTTAGGATTTTTGATTTGTGATCTATGATTTGGGCGCTCGATTACGAGCGCATCAATCGTAAACCAAAAATTCATCGTGCAACTTCCATCACTGGCACAAATCCCAACTCTTCGAGTTTCGCGATGACCTTCGCCGCGGATTCTTGTACCGTTTCGCGGTCGGAGTAAATCGTCACTTCGGGATTCAGCGGTGGCTCGTACGGATCATCAACGCCGGTGAAATTTTTGATTTCGCCCGCGAGCGCTTTTTTGTAGAGACCTTTCACGTCACGTTCCGCCAGCACCTCCATCGGGCATTGGACGTAGACTTCGACAAAGCGCCCGACCTTCGCTCGCACTTCATCACGAATCGCGCGGTAGGGCGAAATCGCCGCGGCGATGGCGACGACGCCATTGCGCGTGAGCACCTCGCACACCCAACCGATGCGGCGGATGTTGGTATCGCGATCTTCTTTGGAAAAGCCCAAGCCCTTCGACAAATTTTCGCGCACGACGTCGCCGTCGAGCACTTCTACTTTAAGCCCGCGTGCGCGCAATTCTTCCGCGACAATTTTTGAAATCGTGGTCTTGCCTGCGCCGGAGAGTCCGGTGAACCAGAGCGTGAAACCTTCCATTGAGTTAAAAGTTGAAAGTTGGAAAGTTAAAAGGTTAACCCCTCCCTTCCTCCCCTTGTTAAGGGGAGGGGAGGTGGGGTCGCATTTTTTAACGTTTCAACGTTGATGACCTTTCCAATCATATCATTTGGAATCGCGTGACCGAATTCATTCAACACCGTCGGAGCAACATCCACGAGGTTCAGCCCGTTCAATTCGCGTCCGCCGAGATTCCGTTTCGTATCGTAGTAGATGTACATCCCGTACTGCGCGTGATTCGCATCGTCGGGACCCGTGTCATTTTCAAAAGTGTGGATCGTGTTCAAACCAAGCGAGCCGACCGAGCGCCAATAAAGATCGCCAAAGATCACAATCAAATCAGGCGGAATACAATTCGACGCGCGATAGATGCTCTGCGGCTTGTAGACTTTTGTGCCGATCGCCTTGCCGTTCTGATCGGGGATCGCGGAAATCTTTTCGATCAACTCATCGCGTATTTTTTCGTACTGGCTCGGCGGAATAATTCCGTTCGGCTCGCGCCCTTGCACGTTCAAAAAGATACGCGAGTAATAACCACCTTCGCCCCACGCGCGCGTTTTATTCCAATTCACTTTCGCTTTGAGCAAAGGAATCACGCCCTGCGGCTTTGCGTCGAGCGTCATATATCCTTCGTTGACCAGCCACTCGTTGATGCAGATGCCGCCGTCCATTCGTCGCGCGCCGTGATCGCTCATCACAATCACGCTGGTGTTGTCATCGATCAGTTCCAGCGTCGCGCCGATTTGCTGATCGAGCCACACATAATAATCGTGAATCGAATGGATGAGCGGATTGCCCGGCACGTGCTTGATATGCTGGGGGTCGTGATATTTCCAGAAACCGTGATGCAAGCGGTCCACGCCGATCTCGACCGACATTAAAAAATCCCAGTCGCGCGTTTTCATCAAATGCTGAATCACCTTGAAGCGCGCGTCGGTCATCTCGTAAATTTTTTCGAGCAGCCACTGTTTGTTCTCGGTGCGAAAATTGTCCACATCCACCGCGTAATTCGGCGCGACCTGCGCGATTTCGTCTTTGAGATTTTCGGGATAGGTGTATTTGGACGCGGTGCTTGGCGAAAGGAAACAGCCAATCATCGCGCCGTTCACCGGCTTGGGTGGATACGACGGCGGCACGCCGACCATATACGTTTGCTTGCCCGCGCGCCCGAGATAATCCCACACCGCGGGCTCGTTGATCGAGCGCGAATTCGCAATCGTCATACGCTCATACGAATAATCCGCGCGATTGCGAAAGCCATAGATGCCCAGGGTACCCGGGTCCTTGCTCGTCATCGAGCACATCCACGCGGGCACGGTGATCGGCGGCGTCACGGAATTCAGTTGTCCCCACACGCCCGCGTTCATCAAGCGCGAGAGATTCGGCAATTCGTTTTTGAATTGATCGAATACCAGCGACGGTTCCGCGCAATCGAGACCGAGAATCAATACGCGGCGTTTGGCAGATGGCGAATGGCGGATGGCGAATGGTTGAGCGATCGAACCACTCTCTTTCTCCCCTTGTGGAGGGGAGATGTAAGAGGGGTTTACTTCTTGGTTGCTGTGGTCTGTCGTCTGTTGTCGCCCGAACTCAGTTCGGGAATCGTCTGTCGTCTGGTTCTTCTTCCTCTGCACTCCCTCCATCAGCACCTGCGCGACTTCGGGACGCGTGAATTCGGGCGGCAGCATTTCGCCCCGTTCGAGCATCTGGCGCACTTGCGTTCCGCTGAGTACAACATGATCGGAATCGGGATGCGGACAGGTTTTGCTTGAAACAATTCCTCCGCACTTGCGGCAATAAAATGTGTGTTCAAAGAAAAGCGGCGTGATGCCAATTTCACCGGGCGCGAAATTATCGAAAATTTTCTGCGCCTCGTACGTGCTGTAATAATTGCCGACGCCGGCGTGATCGCGCCCGATGATCATATGGGTGCAGCCGTAATTCTTGCGGCAGAGCGCGTGAAAGATCGCCTCACGCGGTCCGGCGTAACGCATCGCCGCGGGGAACACGCCGAGCAGCACACGGTCGGGTGGATAATAGTCTCTCAAAAGAGACTGATACGATTCCATCCGCACATCGGCGGGAATATCATCGCCTTTTGTTTCGCCGACGAGCGGGTGCAGAAAAAGTCCGTCCACGATTTCGAGCGCGGTCTTTTGGATGTACTCGTGGGCGCGGTGAATCGGATTGCGCGTCTGAAACGCAACGATGCGCTTCCACCCGCGCGCCGCGAACATCTTGCGCGTCTCTTCCGGCGTGTGGCGAAATTCGACAAACTCGCGATGCTGCGGCATATCGAGCAGCCAGACATCACCCGCGAGATAAACATCCCCTTGCGTGTACAATCGCGCGACACCCGGATGCCGGTCCTCGTCGGTGCGATAAACATTTCGCGCTTCGTGTTCTTTGTCGTACTCGAATTTTTCCGCGAGCTCCAGCAAGCCGACGATGTGACCGTCCGATTCGACCAGCGCGATGTCCTGACCGATTTCGTAATTGTCCGCGAGTTCGCGCGATACCGCGAGCGTGATGGGAATGCTCCACGGCAGTCCGTTTGCGAGGTGCATCGACTTTACGACCGAGTCGTAATCTGCCTTGTTCATAAAGCCGGTGAGTGGACTGAACGCGCCGCCCGCGAGCAGTTCGAGGTCGGACAGATTGACCGGGCTAAGTGTGCGGTAATGATGCGCGGCGTGCGCCCGATGTGCGCGTTCGAGCGCGCGTTCGCGTTCCGCGCCAGTGAGCACGCGATTGATTAATGTTCCACCATGCGGCGCGATTTCGCCGAGGTATTCTTCCGTTTGCAAGATGTGACTCCGAAATCGTGATGTAATAATCCTAGACCGGACTCGTAAGGCCTGGCATCGCTACTCCAATGTAAGTTGGTGTTATTCCGTCGGTGGAGCCACGTTGTATTCCAACGCACTCCGCCCACTCGCTGCAGCGAGTGCGAACGGTGAGAATCGGCAGCCAGGGAGAGACGGTCTTTTATTTCACTAAAACAACTTCCTCTTTGATTCTCTTTTCAATCCCGTCATAAAAACGAATATCTTCTCTCCTGCCTCATCCAACACTGCATGAATCAGCGCGTTGTCCACTGCACCATAGTCCTATCCTAAATATCCTAACCCCGTCAAGCGCTCTTCAATCGCCTTTGCCTCTTCTTCCGAATAATCATCACTCGTCATCCTCGCGAATTCGGGCGCGGGTGCATATTCCAGCAGCCGTTTATCCGTTAACATTTCGCCGAGCACGCGCCCGTCCATATCGTCAGGAATCGGTTCGCCGAGCAGTTGCAGAATCGTCGGCGCGAGGTCGATCAACTCGGGCTGCCGCGTGAATTGCGCGTGTGACTGAATGCCCGTGCCGGTCGCGGCGAGAATGCCATCCATCCTGTGTTGACCGGACGTATCGCTGACGAATAGCAATTCATTGCCCACTTTTTCGATCACGCTCTGCGAATGATTGCCTCGCCAATCGACCGCCGCGAGGTGATACGGTCCGTCAATCAAGCCGATCACATCCGGCGCGAGCTCAAGCGCGGGACCGTGGTAAATTTCTTCGCGTCGAAACACGGCGTCGAAAATTGGATGCTGCGTCTCGGGATCATTCAGCGATTGCATCGCATGGATCACCTCGTCGCGCGTCGCCTCGTACTCGGCAGGTTCGACAATGCCTTGCGGCTCGCGCCCACGCACATTCAAATAAATATTGCCCATCGTGCCGACCGCGTACGCGCGGGTGCGCGACCAATCAATGTTGCCGTACGCCATTGAATAGTGCAGGTTGCCTTTGAGCTGTGGCAACGCTTCAAAGGCGCGCTGCTTGATCGTATTCACTAGCGGATTATTCAATCGCCGTACGCCCGCGCGCAGGGCTGACCGCAGCGGCGAATTTTTTTGTTCGCGATAAGTGAGCAGACCTTGCTGCGCGAAGAATTTATTCAAATAGACCGCGTGCGTCAGCGCGCCAAAGCCGTGGTCGGAAAGGACGATGACGCTGGTGTTTTGATCGGCAGCGCGATCCAGCAATTCGCCCGTGAGCGCGTCGAGATATTGGAACGCGTCGGATATCACATTGCCCCACTTTTCCGCGTCGCGCGCGTTGTATAGCGGATGCGCGGGGTCTTGATAGCGCCAGAATTTGTGACAGAGAATGTCGGGCGCGCGATGCACCAGCATCAAAAAATCCCAATCGGGAATTTTCTGGATCAACCATTCGGCAGCGCGCGTTTGCAATTCGCTCATCCGCTTGACCCGATTTACCAAATCGCCTAATGAATCGAGGTCCGATTCGCCGCGTTCAATATCTACATCAATGATGTACTTGCCCAACTCGCGCAATAATTCCGCGCGCAACTCATTGGGAAAAGTGAACTGGCTGTTCAGTCCCGGCGTCATCAAACCGCTGACCAGCGCGCCGTTAACGGGTTCGACGGGCCAGGTGAGCGGGACATTGACGACGATGCAGCGTTTGTTGCGATCGCTGAGCAGACGCCACAGCGTGGGCGCGCGACGATGGGAGGCATTGATGTATTCGAGCGCATACGAATTTTGCGCGCGTTGGTAAAAGCCGTAAAGTCCGAACTTGCCATTCTGCTTGCCGGTCGCGAAGGCGCTCCACGCCTGCTCGGACGAGGGTTGAATGCACGAACGCAGATTGGCGCGCGTGCCATTCTCCAAAATTTTTGCGAGTGTGGGTAATTTCTTGGCAGCGAGCAGGGGATCGAGCAATTTCCACGTTGCGCCGTCGAGTCCAATCACGACTACGCGGGGACGAGCGGTGTTTGAAGCGGGTGTCACAACGGAGCGATTATAGCAGAAGGGTGAAAAAATTAGAAATCGGAGGAGAGTCGACAGTCGACAGTAAAAGGAACAGAATGCAGACCCCTGCCTTCCTCCCTCCTCTTCGCTTCGCTTCGAGGATCTTCGACTTACTAAGGGGAGGGGAGGTAGCGTTATGGCGCGGGTTCGATACGGATCTCGCCAATGCTCGCGGCGATGTTCGGTTCGGTTGCGCCGATGCCGACGACGAGTTGACATACGCGAATCTCTGACGCGCATTCGAGCGCGCTGCCACTCGACGCGCCTTTCACTCCGATGATCGCGTGCGACCAGCGAAATTTTCCGCGCAAGTCTTGTTGCGCGCCAATTGTCTTGAGCGCGTCAACTGCCTCTGGCGTGAGATGAAATGAGGCTTCATCGCGTGCGGCGACGGCGACGATTTTTCCGCTGGGAATTTGCGCGATGAATTGTGCCATACGCGCGGAATCTTGCTCCGACGCGAAGGTGTCGAAATTCGCGCGCGCATAAACTGCGCCTGATCGCGAGTCAATCACGACCAGATTGTAACCGCGCGCATTTGGCGATTCGTCCACGCCACTTACGTAGATGTGACCGAACGCGCCTTGCTCCTCACCCGCGCTGCGGACGACGATAGGATAGTGTGCGTAAGTGTCTGCAGTTACGAAGGGCAACTCCCGCATAAAGGATCCCACAGGAGCAGTTCCGCTAAATTGAAATGTCACCTCATTCAACCCGCTATGCAGAACTGATTCTGGAATGATTACTTCGTATGATTCTTTATTATTGACATTACTTTCAAAGAAAACGGATTGACCATTCACATTTATTGCCAGTGACCGTGAAGAAAGAGGTGTGAAAGCATAATCAAAAGCCATCTTTAGTGAATGCAAAGCTGAAACTAATATGAAGAGCTTGGCTTCTTTGCGCGTGATAACTAACTTTGTTCCGCCCAGCGCGCCCCACCCCTCGCCGAAATACAAACGCGCAAGTGGATCGTCGGGCTTGAGGTCGAGCGTCTCGTTCGTCGCCAAATCGTTCACACGATACACGACCGTGCCGCGTCCGTTCTCATAACTCTCATTGATTTTCGTTATCGGAAAAATTTCTTCGACGTACGCGCGCGTTTTCTCCGCGACGTCGCGATTCACTTCTTCGTACGGCGTGTGCCAGATCACATAGCGCGTGTTGAAAAATTGCAAGACGCGCGGCGCGAGCTCCTTATCGCGCGTGCGTGTGGCATCGTCAATCGAATGCCCTGCCTGAATCGCGATAATGGAATTCAGCACCGGCGTTTCGGAAAAATATTGAAACTTATTTTCAGGATTGCGCGAAGTGTTGCCGTTCAAAATCGGATGCTGCTGCGCGGTTTGATACCACTGCGCGAGCATAAAGCTGCGGTCGATCGGCGCTTGCGAATCGGCGCGATAACTGCCAGTGACGCGAAAGCCATTGCGCCACGCCAGCGGTAATTCCATCACGGTAAAATCGCCGGGATCGCGCGCGATGGTCCGGTAAATTTCTGGAACTTGGAGATTTGAAGTTGGAAGAGGGAGCGAGAGATGCTCGAAGAGAAGCAGCAGGCAGAGTGCAAGCGACACGAGCGCGACGGATGACGGACGACGGAGGAGGGAGTTACTGGCGATGCGCGAACTCGGTTCGGGAGGCGACTGATGACTGGCGACCCGCTTCAGCAGCCACATCATCCCATACCCGACCAGCACCGCGAGACACAGTGCCAACATCACGCTCCAGCGGCTTGGATAACGATTGCCCTTGATGAAGGGGAGCTGCAAGAGCCAGTTGAAAGGCAGAAACGGCGCGGAGAATTCTTGACTGTTCACGCGCAGTGTCGGACCAAGCGTAATCAGAAAAATCAGCGCGGCAAATGTTCCCCAGATGCGCGCACGCGGCACGCGCAAGAGCGCGAGCGCAGCGAGCGCGAGCGCGAGGTAGCCGACGAAAACAAAATTGATGTACGAAAAATGAAATTGCGCTTCGAGTCCGCCGAACAGCGGATGCAGATGCGACGGGATGAAAAATCCGATTAGGTCGCCGGAAAAAATATTGCTAAAGCCGAGACCACTCTGGAGAAAATCGCCTTCGGTCAGCGTGTCGGAAATCAGCGCGGCGAGAATCGGCGACATAGGAAGAAGGAAAGTGATGGCTGCGATGGTCAGATTGCGGATTGCGGATTGCGACCCAAAGGAGTCCCTATGGGACGGATTGCGGATTCGAAAACGCTGCGCGATCAACCAGTAGACGAGATACGCCAGCGTGAACAGAATGAGAAATGAGGCGAAGATGAATTCGCTCAGCGCTTGGAATAGTAAAAAGAGTCCGAGCAGAAAACCATTCCGCAGAGAAGGACGCGGCGGGTCGAAGGTCTTGAATAAAAATAAAATGTAGAACGGAATCCATTGCGAGCTGGCAATATTGAATTGACCGAGCGAGGTGTAAAGGAATTTGTTGGACGAAAAAGCAAAGAGCAAACCGGACGCGAAAGACGCGACAGGGACAAAACGCGCGAAAGACGCGGATTCATTTCGCAACAAATATTTTACAAGCAGATACGCGCCGAATCCGCTCAGGGTAAACGAGAGCCATAGATTGAGATTTGCCGCCGGAATAATTCCAAAAACGAACTGGATTGGGATGGAAACAAAGGCGTTGAGATAGGTCAGGGTGTAAAACGCGAGGTTCAGCCCGACCGGAAAAAATAGATAGTCGGTGTAGATCGGACTGCGACCCAACTCGAAAATCGCGTGACGCACCCACCACAGATTCCACGCGAGCGCGGGATCATCGCTGCCGTCGCCGGCGACGTGTGTGGTAAATTTTAGAATGAGCGGGTAAGTTAAGAGGAGCGAGAGAAAAAGATAAGCGAGCAGCGCGACGAGATCGCGTCGGCGCTCGGCGGAGAGATTCATAACGGACACAGATTAGCACAGATTCCCATAGATAAAAATATAGAGGACTATCGATCTCGTATCCGTGTCATCCGCGTGCGGCTGTTATTTTTTCCCGGGCACCTGATGATGGTGGCGACAGCGCGCTTCGTACATTTCATTCGCGCCGACGACCACCAATGGATCGTCATAGTTGGCAGGCTGACCATTGACGAGCCGCTGAGTGCGCGAGGCGTCACCCCCACAGACCATACAAATGGCGTTGAGCTTGTCGAGCTTTTCGGCTTGCGCCATCAAGAGCGGCATCGGACCAAACGGCTCGCCGCGAAAATCGGTGTCGAGCCCGGCGACAATGACGCGGATACCACGCTGCGCGAGCAGGTTCACCACATCCGCGATTGCCCAATCGAAAAATTGCGCTTCGTCAATCGCGACCACGTCCACCTCGGGATCGAGATGTTCAAGAATCGCGGAGGCGTGCTGCACCGGGCGCGCTTCGAGACCGACACCGCTGTGCGACGCGACCTTTGCTTCGCCGTACCGTTGATCAATCGCGTGAGTAAAGACCATCACATTTTGTCGCGCGATTTGGGCGCGCTTGACGCGTCGGATCAATTCTTCCGATTTGCCGCTGAACATCGAGCCGCAGATAAGCTCGATATGTCCCTGGGTCTCATTCACCTGATTCATTGAGAAAGATTCTCCGTGCGAGGGTCTAATCGAAACGCCCGCGTCATCGAAATACGATTGATGCGCGGGCGTTTTCAGATTCTCGAGTACCGCAAAAATTATTCGGTCTGTGCCGGCGGAGTCAATTCCGCGTCGGTGCTGGAGGTCATGCTCGGTTCTTCGGGAACAGCCGCGCCGGATTCGGTCGGCGCGGCGGGAGTGGCTTTGGCGCGCGGCTTGCGTGGAGGACGCGGCTTGCGCGCGCGACCTTCCGTAGAACTTTCTGCGGTGGTCTCGGGCGCGCTCGCTTCAATGGTTTGAGTTTCGGCTCCGGCGGCTTCGGGCGATGTTGCTTCTGGCGCGATAACCGCTTCAGCTTCAGAAATCGGTACTTCGGTCATCGTGGCAAGTGGTTGCGCGCCCGATACATCGCTCCAGGCATCACTTGGCGTACTCACGCCCACTTCAGGCGCTGGTGCTTCAGGAGACCCGACGGCTTCGGTTTGGAATGATTCCGGCGCGCGAGCCTCCGACTCGGTCGCGCTTTCGGAAACGGGCGCGGCGGACTCCATCACGGCTTCCGGTTGAGTGAGCACCGCATCGGCGGCGGACTCGTTCAGCTCGACTGAATCTTGAATCCCCTCGCTGCCGGCGACTTCAGTTGCAACGGGTTCCTCGACCGCTTCGACCGGCACGGATTCGACGACAAAGCCGCGCGGAGTTTCGTCGATCATCACCGCTTCGGGCGCAATCTCATTGGCGGCGTTGGTTGGCGCTGTTTTTTCTGGGAGAGCTTCGGCAGTTTCATTTTCGGCGCCGATAGGCGCGGCTTGCTCGGTCGCGGCTTCAGGCGCGGGTGTTTCAGCAGCCGCTTCGGTTGCGCGTCCGCGCATTCCACTGCGCATATCGCCGCGTACACGCGGTCGCCTTTCTTTCTTGGCGGGCTGTGCTTCTTCAGGCGCGACCGGCGAGGGCTTGGACGCGAATTGACCCTTGGCAGCTTGCCGCTTCATAAAGCGTTCGACCTGACCGGCGGTATCGACGATGCGCTGCTCGCCAGTATAAAAGGGGTGGCAGTCCGAGCAAACGTCGGTGTGAATTTCTTTTTTGGTGGAGCCGGTGTGCCACTGATTGCCACACGCGCAAATCACCAATGCATCTTCATAATAGGTAGGATGAATTCCGGGTTTCATAATTTTAATTTCTCCGCGCGCGGCTGGTCAGTGACAACGCGCTGATCCAGACGCGACTTGTTCGATCGACGATGGATGACGAACCTTATGCTGGCTCGGTCGTCGGTGCTTCGTCCACCATCTTCTTTTCATAGACGCTGACTTGCTTTTGATCTTTGGTGTACGGCTCGAATTTTACAAAGCCGTCAGCCGTCGCAAACAGCGTGTAATCTTTGCCGAGTCCGACATTCAAGCCGGGCTTGACGCGCGTGCCATGCTGGCGAATGATGATCGCGCCGGAGCGGACGAATTCACCGTCGAACCGTTTGACGCCGAGCCGCTGGGCATTACTATCGCGACCGTTGCGGGTTGACCCGCCACCTTTTTTGTGAGCCATCGTAAAACTCCAGTCGTGAGTCGATAGTCGATAGTCGACAGTTATCAACGCCTAATATTTACTGGCGACTATCTACTGTTGACTGATGACTATGTCCTTTATTTCCAGATGGGTGTACGTCTGACGGTGACCGTGAGTGGTGCGGCGGCGATGCTTGTTGCGATAATCAAAGCTGATCACCTTGCGACCTTTGCGCTCGGCGAGCACGCGTGCCACCACCGACGCGCCGCTCAGCGCCTTCTCGCCGGCATGATGCTGGTCACCGTCGCCGACGAAAACAACATCGTTGAGCGTAATCTCTTCGCCAATCGCGTGCGGCAGTTTTTCGACCTGAATGCGGTCACCCTTTTCGACCCGATACTGTTTGTTGCCTGACTTGATGATAGCGTACACGCTGGACCTCCAAACACAATGAAAAAGCGGCGAGACGTTCACCGCTTACAACTGGAACATTATATCCGAACGACGCTTTTTGTCAAAGTGATTCGTCGTTTCGTCGAATAGTCAAAGTGCAAGCGCGTAGTGACCGTCTGACTGGGCGACTAGAAAATCAGACTTGAGAGTTGCGCATGAATCAGTAGATTCGAAGCGACCATCGTGCGCGACTCGATGACCGCCGGGTCTCCGCCATAGTACATCACAACGCCGCCTGCCTCTTCGATCAATAATTGTGCGGCGGCAACGTCCCACGCCGCGAGACCAATATCAAAATACGCGTCGAGCCGACCACACGCGACGTATGCCATATCCAGCGCGGCACAGCCATTCACTCGCACCGTTTGCGCGCGGCGCGTCACCCGCGCGAGTTCCGGCAAATTGTGCCCCGTCTCCCACACATCGTAGGGAAATCCGGTCGCGACGATGCTTTCCTGCAGCGTAGCCGTCGCGCTGACGTGAATCGGCTGCTCATTCAGCCACGCGCCGTTACCGCGCTCCGCGACAAAAAGTTGGTCGAGCATTGGATCATAGACCACGCCGAGCACCGCTCGTCCCGCGCGCTCGAGTCCAATCGAAATGGCGAAGTACGGAAAGTGATGCGAATAGTTCACCGTCGCGTCGAGCGGGTCGATGACCCAGCGCGCATCTTCAGTGCCGCGCACTTCTTCCGACTCTTCGCTGAGAATGCCAAAGGTGGGTGTCGCCGCGCGCAAAATTTTTAGAATGGCTGCTTCGGACGCGCGGTCGATCTCGGTGACCGGATTGATTACACCTTTCAACGTCACGGTGTGTGTCTGCCCCCAACCGTCGCGAATAATTTTGCCGCCCGCGTGTGCCGCCTCAATCGCCGTGTC
>JBBSHK010000011.1:0-16667 GCA_038253185.1 Anaerolineae bacterium
AGAATACTGCATGCCTTATGACGGTGTATGGGCGAAGGGCAAGACCCCGCTTTTGACCTCCGACCCGATTATCAAGGGTCTGAAGCTCTTCAAGCAGTTATACGATGTCGCAATGCCTCAGGGCGCCGATGGTCCGACCGCGGATCGTCTGTTCGGGACAAACGCCCTCGCGCAGCAACTGGTCGTCTCCGCGGCGGTCGGCAGCTACAAGCCGCGCTTCCCGGAGCTCTATCCACTGCTTGCGAGCGCGCCTATCCCGTGGGCAAGCAACAAGTCCATCGCGCGCATCCACCCGATGATGATCAACAAGGCTTCGCCTGTCAAGGATGCGGCTCTTGAGTTTGTTACCTATATGTACCAGCCGGACAACTACCGGCGCATGGTAGAAGGCTGCGAGGACGTCATCTTCGCTCAACCGTCGGCGGCACGCAAAGAGTATCTCGACACTTTGAAATGGCTCAAGCCGGGTTTCGACGGTGTGACCTATGTGACCCCCTTCGACGTCGTCGGCGACTTTGTCTATAACTTTAATGAGTTCGGACAGATCGTCATCACGAACTTTGCCAACGTGCTGAACGCGGGCAAGTCCGTCGAAGATGCGATGGCACAAGCGCAGAAGGAAGCGGAAGAACTGGCAAAGCGCATCACGTAGAAGAGCGTGTGATTATCAGGCTGCCCATCCATCGGTTGATGGGCAGCCTGATTTGCGTTCTCAGCGATGTTGTATAATTTGCCGCAATGTGAAATCCCTATACCTACTTAGCTTCGCCGCATGTCAATGTTGATTTACTGTTGTTAGGAGCCGCCCCGGCATGACGAGTCAATCAGCTGCCGCCAGCACATCAGTCAGTCTGGACCAAGGGAAATCCCTGCCTCGCGCCCACCGGCGTCTTCACTTGCTGCCGTATGCTTTGGTGCTACCAATCATCTTGTATGAAGGCTTGATGATTCTGTACCCCATCGCACAGGGAGTCTATGGCAGTTTCACTCGGATCGAACTGGCGTCCAACCGCCCGCCTGTCTGGGTCGGGTTAGAGAACTATGACCGAATGCTCAATGACCCCGGCTTCTGGCAAGTGATGCAGACGACGTTGATTTTTACCGGGCTGGTGATTGTCGTTTCGATCGGCGCCGGTCTTTTTACGGCACTCCTCTTTAACCGCGCTTTTCCGTTACGCTCGGTCGCACGTGCGCTGCTGATGATGCCCTGGGCTTTTCCTGAAATACCGGTCGTCATCATCTTTATCTGGATTCTCAGCCCTCAGTTCGGCGTGGTCAATATTCTGGCGCGTATGCTCCCCGGCGTCACGACAAACCCGCAATGGTTGCAGGTGCCCTCACTGGCGATGGGTTGGATGGTCTTGATCGCCTCGTGGAAAGCGTTTCCCTTTTACAGTCTGGTGATTCTCGCGGCGTTGCAGTCCGTTTCTCAGGAGCTTTACGAAGCGGCGAGAGTGGATGGCGCCAATGCGCTGCAATTGTTCCGTCACATCACGATTCCGGGGATCAGCACCACGCTGGAATTGCTCGTCGTGCTTGCTTCGATTTTTTCTTTCAAACAATTCACTATCATCTACTTGATGACGGGCGGCGGTCCGTCGGGAGCCACCGAGACCATCGTCATCCGCATTTTCAATACTGCCTTTCGATTCTACGACTATTCGTATGCCACCGCGATTGGCGTGGCGGGATTTGTCGTGTCGCTGGTGATTGCCTTTTTCTTTATTATTCTGCAAGCCCGTCGGGCGCGGGAGAATACGTAATATGGCTACGATGCAAGTGACCGCTGGAACCGTTTATCGAAAACCCAAAGTCGGGCATATCGTCGGGAACCTTCTGCTCTACGCGACCGTCGTGGCTGTAGCGCTGCTCACAATTTTTCCGATTTACTGGATGCTAGTAAGTACCTTCCAGCCGAACAAGTACACCCTGCGCTTTCCCCCGCCACTATTTCCGGTAGAAATCACTTTCAATCAATTCGCCGAGTTGTTTAATAATTATCCGGTCGCGACATGGTTGAGAAATTCGTTTCTCATTGCCGTCATGTCAATGTGCGTCTGTACCGCGCTCGCCGTGTTGGGCGCGTACGCGCTCTCCGGTCTGCGTTGGAGAGGGCGCTCTACGTTCGGACTATTCTTGCTCGTTACGCAGATGTTGCCCGAAATCCTGATTGTGATTCCGCTCTATGTACTTTTCCATCAATTGAAATTGCTGAACAGTCTGCCGGTGCTCTCAGCGATTGACGCCGCGTTCGCGCTGCCCATCTGTATCTGGATTCTCAAAGGCGTCTTTGATACCGTTCCCCCCGAAGTCTTGGATGCCGCGGTCGTAGATGGCTGCACCGAATTGAGCGCGCTGTGGCACATCGTGCTACCCGTCTCGGCACCGGGTCTCGTCGCCGTCGCGGTTGTATCTTTCTTTTCCGCCTGGAACGAGTATCTATTCGCTGTGACTATGATCCAGAGCGCGGACTTTCAGCCTGCTTCCGTAGGTATTCCCAATCTGAAAGCGACGGGGTTTGCGCCGGTCGAGCAGTATATGGCAGCAGGACTTGTCTTTTCCATCCTGCCGGTGATTTTCTATCTGGTCATGCAGCGCTATATCATTTCGGGGCTGACTGCCGGCGCGGTCAAGGGCTAATGCGATGACTTCTGAACGGTTCCTGGTCACGGGCGCGTTGGGCTGTATTGGCGCGTGGACGGTAAAGCGTTTGTTAGATGAGAACGTGTCGGTTTGGACTTATGATTTGCCGGGTGACCCGCATCGCTTGCGCCTGATAATGAATGACGCCTCAGTGGCGCGGGTCAAGTTCATCTCCGGCGACATTACCGATTTCGAAAATTTCGAGCGCGCGGTGGTTGATAACCGTATCACGCACATCGTGCATCTCGCCGCGCTGCAGGTCCCGTTTGTGCGCGCCGATCCGATCCTCGGCGCGCGGGTGAATGTGGTCGGCACCGCGGTGGTTTTTGAAACCGTGAAACGGCATGCCGATCAGGTGCAGGGTTTAGCGTACGCGAGCTCGATTGGTGTTTACGGACCGCCAGAGATGTACGCCGCCGGACCGCTGCGCAACGATGCGCTGCCACATCCCACCACATTGTACGGAGTGTACAAACTCGCCGATGAGGGCATCGCGCGCATCTATTGGCAGGACTATAAGGTAGGCAGCGTCGGGTTGCGCCCGCATGTCGTCTATGGTCCGGGGCGCGATCAGGGTATGACTTCGACGCCGACCAAAGCGATGCTGGCGGCGGCGGTCGGACGAAGCTACCACATTTCTTACGGCGGTACGGTCGTGTTCCAGTACGCCAATGACATCGCTGCGGTGTTCATTCGCGCGGCGAGAGCAAAAGGAGAGGGTGCGCCCGTGTTCAATCCCAGCGGAAGCGCGGCGGATATGTCAGAGGTCGTCGCGGCAATTGAAGCGGCAGCGCCGCAAATGAAGGACAAGATCACCTTTGAGCCGGCTGCACTGGCTATTCCATCTCACGTGGACGAGAGCGCGCTGGAAGCAAAATTGGGACCGATGAATTGGATTCCACTTGCCGAGGGCGTGCGCCAGACCATTGATTTGTTCCGCGGCGCCGCGCGAGACGGCAAAGTCAATCTAGAAAAAATTTTGGCTTGACGCACTGACCTCATGCCGACATTTACCGCCGACGAACTGCGCCGCGTCGCGCAATCCATTCTCGAAGCCGTTGGCACGCACTCCGACGATGCGCAGCTGATTAGCAACTCGCTGGTCGAATCGAATCTCGTAGGACACGATTCACACGGCGTGATGCGCCTCATGTCGTACATCGACTTTGTGCGGCGCGGACAGGTGAAGCCGGCGGCGCGCGCGTTTGTGTCCAAGGAAGCGCAGGCAGCCGCGCAGGTAGATGGCGCGTGGGGCTGGGGGCATCTATCGGCGCGACTCGCCACGACGACCGCGATTGACTTGGCAGCGCAGTACGGGGTCGCGGCAGTGACGATTGATCAATGCAATCACGTCGGGCGTTTGGGCGAGTACGTGGAGGCGATGGCTCGCGCGGGAATGATCGGCGTGGCACTCTGCAATGTGGATCCGGCGGTCGCGCCGTTCGGCGGATTTGGTCGGGTGATGGGAACGAATCCGCTCGCGTGGGCGGTGCCGCGCGCTGGCAACGAGCCGCTCTTTTCTGATTTTGCAACATCAGGCGTGGCAGAAGGCAAACTGCGCGTGGCGCGTGCCAAAGGCGAACGCGTCGAAGCCGGTCTGATCGTTGACTCGAACGGACGTCCATCGCAAGAGCCGGCGGATTTTTATAACGGTGGCGCGCTGTTGCCGTTCGGCGGGCACAAAGGTTACGGTTTGAGTGTGATGGTGGAATTGCTCGGCGGTGTATTGTCGGGCATGGCAGTCTCGGTGCAGCCCCAATATCAAGCAGCAAATGGCACTCTCTTTTTGGCGCTGAACATTGCGGCATTTATGCCGGTCGACCAATTCACGCAGCAGGTGGAAAAATTTTGTGAGCGAATCAAAGTCACACCTCCCGCCGATGGTTTCCGCGAAGTCTTGCTGCCCGGCGAGCCCGAACGGCGCACCCGCAAGCAGCGCTTGGTCGAAGGAATATCGCTCCCCGAACAAACGTGGCAGGAAATTCAAGCTCTGGCGCGCGGGCTGGACGTCGCCGCGTGAATCTATTAGACTTTATCGGAAATAAGAAAAGCATCCTTCGACGCCCGAGCTTCGTTCGGGATTAGTCGAATGGCAATGGAAGAGGTTAAAACCAAATTAGTTTTGTGGCTTTAGCCTGAACCCTTGCCATCGGGTTTCAACCCGAGGGTTATTTGGTCTATTTTCCTATTCTGGAGACTCTGAATGAAACTGGTAACCTTTGAAGTGGACGGCACGCCGCGCTTGGGCGCACTGCGTGAACACAACGGGCGCGAATTTATTACCGACCTCAATCGCGCCGAACCGCGCCTTGCGACGAATATGATCGAATTCTTGAATGGGGGTGATCAGGCACTGGCGTTGGCTCAGAAAGCGCTCGCCTCGAATCCGCCCGAACAAGGCATCGTACGGAGCGCCGCGCGTTTGAAAGCGCCGGTGCCGCGTCCCGGCAAAATGATTTGCATCGGATTGA
Organism: Anaerolineae bacterium; assembly: GCA_038253185.1. Taxonomy (GTDB): domain Bacteria; phylum Chloroflexota; class Anaerolineae; order UBA4142; family SHND01; genus JBBSHK01. Next base: position 5,115 of record JBBSHK010000011.1, read on the forward strand.
ATTATCGCGACCACGCCGCCGAATCCAATCAAGCAGTGCCTGAATATCCGACCGTGTTCGCCAAGTATGCGAATTGCGTCATCGGACCGGGCGAGAAAATTGTCATTCCACCTGTAACTGCAAAGCCGGATTATGAAATCGAGCTCGGCGTCATTATTGGAAAACGCGCCCGCAATGTTTCCGAAGCCGACGCGCTGAACTATGTCGCGGGCTATGTGCCATTCAACGATGTGAGCGCGCGGGATTACCAGATGCGCACGAGCCAGTGGACGATTGGCAAAGCTTTCGACACGTTCGGTCCGATGGGTCCTGCGTTGGTCACGCGCGACGAAATCCCCGAGCCACATAATCTAAATCTCCAGTTATCCATCGGCGGCGAGGTTCTGCAATCGTCCAACACACGCAATCTGATCTTTTCGATCAACCAACTCATCGCGTATCTCACCGCGGTAATGACGCTGGAACCGGGTGACCTGATTGCAACGGGGACTCCCGCGGGTGTCGGCGCGGCGCGCACGCCGCCGCGTTTCTTGAAACCGGGTGATGTGGTGCGAATCGAGATCGAGCGCCTCGGCGTGCTTGAGAATCCGGTCGCGTTCCAGCAATAAGCGCGTGACGCGCGCCGCGCAAGATTCGTCGCAACTTGACATGGAAAGAATTGGCTTGATCGGGCTCGGCATTATGGGCAAGCCGATGGCGCGGAACCTCTTGCGCGCTGGCTACCCGTTGATTGTCCATAATCGCCGCCGCGCTCCTATGGACGAATTGGTTGAGCTGAGCGCTCGCGCCGCAGATTCGCCAAAGCAGCTCGCCGCCGGTTCCAACATTGTGATCACGATGCTGCCGGATTCCGAAACCGTCGCGCGAGTGGTCTCGGGAGAGAATGGGATTTTCGACGGGGCAGAGCCGGGAACAATCGTCATCGATATGAGCACGACCAGCCCGCGCGTGGCACGCGAACTCTCCATTAGCGCAGAGGCGCGCGGTTTCGCGATGCTCGATGCGCCGGTCTCTGGCGGCGAGGTCGGCGCACAGGATGCGACTCTTTCCATCATGGTCGGCGGCACAGCCGACGCGTTCACGCGAGTGTTGCCGATCCTACGCGTGCTCGGTTCGAATGTGGTGCACGTGGGTGGCGCAGGCGCGGGACAGCTCACCAAAGCCGCTAACCAAATTATCGTCGCGCTCACGATCGCGGCGGTGGCAGAAGCATTGGTGTTGGTGGCAAAGGCAGGTGGCGACCCGGCACGCGCCCGCCAGGCGATGCTCGGAGGTTTCGCCTCGAGCCGCATTCTGGAACTGCACGGGCAGCGCATGCTCACCGCGAATTTCGCGCCGGGCGGTCGGGTGCGCACGCACCACAAGGACTTGCAAATCGCGCTCGAACTCGCGGAGCAGTATGGATTGACTCTTCCGCTGACAGAGCAGGTGGACGCGCTGTTCCAGGAACTCGTGCAACGCGGACACGGTGAAGACGATCACTCGGCTCTGATCAAACTTCTCGAAGACCGCGCGCAGGTACGAGTTGCAGCAGAAAATCCTGTTTAGCCAAAGAAATTTCGATGTTGTTTCCCACTTTGCTGGTAGATGGCGGATGGACGGCTGTATGACCGACGCCGCGCGTGTCGAGGGACTGAGCAATTGGGGGCGCTGGGGCGCGGACGACGAACGCGGCGCGCTCAATCTGATTACGCCCGAACTCGTACACGGCGCGGCGGGTCTGATCAAAACGGGCAAGGTCTATAGTCTCGCCGTACCATTGAAAGCCGAAGGTCCCCAGTGGCCCCCGCGCCACAAGACCTGGCGTGTTACGACCTATCATAACGATTGGGAACCACACGGCAGCGCGGACGACGTTGTGATGATGCATTCGCACTCCGGCACGCACTTGGACGCCCTGTCTCACGTTTGGTACGAAAATCAAATCTACAAATGCTTTCAGGCGAGCGATAATATCAGCAGCGAGGGTGCGCGGCGGAATTCGATAGATCGCGTGCCGTTCATCGTCGGACGGGGAGTGTTGCTAGACGTCGCGCGCTGGAAGGGCGTGCAGCATCTGAATTTGGGTGAAGCCATCACCCCGTCGGAACTCGATCAATGCGCGGAGTCACAAAATATTCACTTGCGCGCGGGCGATCTCGTATTGGTGCGAACGGGCTGGATGCAGGTTTTCGACCGCGACCGCGCACTTTTCAATCGAGGCGCGCCCGGGTTGGATACCACAACGCTCGACTGGTTAAAGCAGAACGATATCGTCCTCATCGGCGCGGATAATCACGGCGTGGAGGTGATGCAAAGTATCCCGCCTGATTCGATTCCGCTCCATCGGGTGGCGATTCGCGACCTCGGCATCTATCTGCTGGAGGACTTGAATCTGGAAGCGATTGCCGCCGATCGCGTGTATGAATTCCTGCTCGTTGTCGCGCCGTTGCCATTGACGGGCGCGGTCGGCAGCCCGGTGAATCCTATTGCGATTGCATGATGATACCTCAATTGTCATTTCGAAGCGCGCTTTATGCGCTGAGAAATCTCAATGTCGTGCAAGCCGAGATTTCGAGCGGAGCGAGAAATGACAGGAAGAAGACGTACATTGTGTACGAGTGCACGTACTAGAAGCATCCCTCGCGAGGAAATCAATGCCGCAAAATTTATTTGACCTGACGGGGCGCGTCGCGATTGTGACCGGCGCCGGCGCGAATGGTGGGCTGGGTCACGCACTCGCGCTTGGGCTGGCGCGTCACGGCGCGGACGTGGTCGTGTCGGATATTGACGACGCGGGAGCCGAGACGACGCGTAATGAAATTCAAGCGCTGGGGCGAAAGAGCATTGCTGTCCATTGTGATGTGTCCAAGCCAGACGAAGTGGAGCAGATGTTTGCCGCGCTCGATGCGGAATTCGGCAAGATAAATATCCTAATTAACAACGCCGGCATTTTGCCCAGCCGCGTGCGTCCCGCCGACCTCGCCCTGGCGGACTGGCAGAAAACGATTGGCGTCAGTCTGACCGGAACTTTCCTCTGTACGCAACAGGCAATCCACCGCATGATTAAACAAGGCAGCGGCGGCAGCATCGTCAACGTCAGTTCGATTGCGGGCGTGCTGGCGCTCGGGCGCGGCAATCTTCCACATAGCGTTTCCAAAAGCGGTGTCAATCAGTTCACGCGCGAAGTCGCGGTCGAGTACGCCAGCCATGGCATCCGCGTCAATGCGATTTGCCCCGCGCAGATTATGACCGCCGGATTTAAAAAGTGGATGCAGTCTCCCACTTTCAGCCCGGCACTGCGCGACCGCTTGTTGAGCGGCATTCCGATCAATCGCTTTTTGGAACCGGAAGAATTTGTGGGTCCCGTTGTTTTTCTCTGCTCGGATGCCGCCTCGATTGTTACGGGTGTCATTCTTCCGGTCGACGGCGGGAATCTCGCGCTCAATGCCGGCGGCAGTCACACTTGGCCCGAATGATGAATTAAGGCTCGACGATATGACATATAACATCGTGGTCGCTTACGACGAGTTTCCCGATCTCTCGCTGGAAAAACAGGTCTTGAGCGGCATCGACGCCGCGCTCAAACAAATTCACGGATTGGATTCATCAGAGACGCAGGATGCGGCAAGCGCAGCGGACGCGTTGATGGTGACGACTCATCCGGTGCGGCGCGATCTCTTGCAGCGAATGACGCGTTGTAAAATCATCAGCCGCGTCGGAACGGGCTTGGACTCGATTGACATTTCCGCGGCGACGGAGTACGGCATTTGGGTCACCAACGTACCTGATTATTCGGTGGATGAAGTTTCGAGTCATACCATCGCGTTGCTGCTCGCGCAGGCGCGGCGTTTGCCCAAATTGCTCGAACTGACGCGACAGGGTATTTGGGATTCCAAGAGCGTCCGTCCATTTGAGCGGCTGAGCGGGCAAACATTGGGCGTCGTCGGCTTTGGGCGGATCGCTCGCGCGGTCGCGGCAAAGGCGCAGGGTCTCGGCTTGCGGATACTTGCCTACGATCCGTACATCGATGCCTCTTCGATTGAAGCGACCGGAGCAAAAGCGGTGAGTCTTGAAACGTTGCTGCGCGAATCGGATTTCGTGGCGCTGCACACGCCGTTGACGGAATCAACGCGTCACATCATCAATCGCGAGGCGCTGGCGCTGATGAAACCGACCGCGTTCCTCATCAACACCGCACGCGGTCCGCTGATTGACGAAGACGCGTTGCTGGAGGTAGTGCGCGCGGGCAGAATCGCCGGTGCCGCGCTCGATGTGCTCACAGTCGAACCGCCGCCGCCCGATCATCCGCTGCTGCATGAAGAACACGTTCTGGTCACGCCCCACACCGCGTGGTACTCGGAAGCGGCGAACCGCGATGTGCGCGTGCGCGGCGCAGAAGAAGTGCTGCGCGTATTGCGCGGAGAAAAGCCGCGCTTTCCCGCGAACCAAATCTCCCCCAAAGGATGAAGTTACAAGGACAGACCGCGCTGATTACGGGCGCGAGTCGCGGCATTGGTCGCGCCATCGCGCTGGCATTCGCGCGTGAAGGCGCCGACCTCGCGTTGACGGCAACGGCTGTGCCGGAGTTGACGGCAGTGCGCGACGAGGTCTCTCAACTCGGCGTCCGCTGCACCGTTATCCCCGCCGACCTCGCGCGGCGCGACGCGGTGGACGAAATTTTTGAAGCGGTCGAATTCGATCATATTGACATCTTGGTGAACAATGCGGGGATTGGCAGCAGCGCCAATCCAAAACCCGTCGTCAGCCTCGAAGATGACTTTTGGGAAAAAACATTGTTCATCAACCTCACCGTCCCGTTCCAGTTTTGCAAAAAGGTCTTGCCCTCGATGCTCGCCCGTCGCTACGGTCGCATCATCAACATCGCTTCGATCAACGGCAAAGTGGGAATGCTGCACGGCGCGGCGTATGTGGCGAGTAAACATGGGCTGCTCGGTCTCACGCGTTCGTTGGCGTTAGAAGTGGTGGGGGATGGCATCACGGTCAATGCCATTTGTCCCGGAGCCACGCGCACCTTGATCAACAACAAGCGGGTAGCGTACGACGCGCAGCGGCTCGGAAAAACGTACGAGGAGATTGAAGCCTCGCTGACGCCGTTGGGACGGCGATTAGAGGCAGAAGAGATCGCGCCGCTCGCCGTGTACCTCGCCGGCAAAGACGCGGGCGCGGTCACCGGTCAAGCGTGGAATATTGACGGCGGCGCGGTGATGTGGTGACCTTTGCTCTAAATCCCCCACTCAAATTTTGAAATAATCTCGACTCCGGTTTCGGTGACCAGCACATTCTTTTCGGAGCGCACGCCAATCGTTCCGCCCGGTCCCTCGTATGCGCCCGGCTCCAACGCAAACACCATGTTCGCCTGAATCGGCGTGTGGTCGTACGGCACGATGCGCGGCGATTCATTCACGGTGACGCCGAGCTGGTGACCGATGTAATGCGGCATTTCGATGCCGTGTTTTTTATACGCCTCGTTCGCCGCGTTCCAGACATCCGACGCGCGTATACCGGGGCGCAGTGCCTCGACCGCCGCTGCGAACGCGGCTTGCGACGCGCGCGCAAATTTTTTCTGATGCTCCGTCGCTTGCCCATCACCGACGATGTACGTATTCGTCACATCCGACCAATAGCCACCTGCAGCGCGCTGACTGATGTCCATTAGTACTGGATCGCCCGCCTGCGTGATGCGCTCCTGCGGTCCGCCCGGATAATTCACTGTGGTCGTGCGCGGTCCTGAGACCAATTCGCCCGCCACCGGAATCTCGCGTCCGGCAGCGCGCTGCATCCGCGCGATGATTTCGGCATACATATCAAACTCGTTACGCCCTGGCGTTCGCGCCAACTCGCGCAGGGTGTTCTGCGCGACATCGCCAATCTCAATCGCGCGGCGCAAAAGTTGTATCTCGCGCGGCGTCTTGATCAGGCGCGCGTGTTCGAGCGCGTCGTCAATCTCGATCAATTTCACATTAGGAAAAACATCGGTGATGAACTCGGCAACGCCGTAAGGTAACGCGCGCCCTTCGACGCCGAGCGTGCCGCGCTCGGACAATCCCGCCTCGCGCAGCGCGCGCCGTGCCGCCTCGAAATAGGTGCCGCGCACATCCGTCGGATTGAAACTGTCGAGCGCGTCAAAAGTCAACAGTTGGTCGAGGCGCGATTCGCGTTTCGCTTGCGCCACACTAAACCCGGAAACGGCGAGCCAACTCGGCGTATCGCGGACGGCGAAGACTGCGAACGGCGGCGCATAAGGAATTGCCGCGCTCACTCCGACCGCGTGCGGCACCTCGAATCCGCTCACATAGGTCGCATTCGCCAGCGACGAGAGCAGCGCGACATCACATTGCCCGGCGAGCTCCGCGCGCGCGCGTTCGAGTTCTTCGTTCACATCACTCATCAAATCATTCCTCGAAAGCACAACTTTAATCCACTAGCCAGAGGTATGGCTGCTCGACCAACTGCTTGATCCGCTGCAAGAACCGCGCGGCGGGCGCACCATCCACGAGCCGATGGTCAAAGGTCAGACTGAGGAACATCATCCGACGCACCGCGACACGTTCGCTGTCATCCATCACAACTTGTTTGGGTACAATTCTCCCGACGCCCAAAATCGCGCACTCGGGCAGATTGATAATCGGCGTGAACGCGTCAATATCGTACATTCCCAAATTGGTGATTGTAAAAGTGCTGCCGCGCAATTCGTCGCCACTCGCTTTGCCCTCGCGTGTGCGCGCGACAAGTTCCTGCGCTTCCGCCGCGATCTGACGCAGCGATTTATTCTGCGCGTCGCGCAGCACCGGGACGAGGAGACCGCGCTCGGTATCCACCGCGATGCCAATGTGCACGGATGGCTCGGTGACAATCTCGTCGCCCTCGATGCGCGAGTTCAACGCGGGATGTTCGCGCAGCGCGTGCGCGGAGAGTTTCGCGAGCAGATCGGTAAAAGTCGGAATCGGCTGTTGACTCGCCACCTTGTCCGCTTTCAATTGCTCGCGCAAACGAACCAGCTCGGACGCGTCTACCTCTGTCGTGAGTGTAACCGGTGCAGTCGTGTGCGCGCTCTCGCTCATTCGCTGCGCGATGACGCGGCGGGTTGGCGTCATTGGCGCGCGTTGGGATGTTGTCTGTTCGCGCGGCTCTGCCTTAAGATGGGATGTGAAATTTTCCTTCGCGGCTTGTTCCACATCCTCGCGCGTGATGCGCTTACCGGGGAATCGCGCGGCGAGCGCATTCAAGTCAACGCCTAGTTCCTGCGCGGCGCGCTGCGCGACGGGCGTGATCTGTGTCGGCGGCGGAATGACAACGGGGGCAAAAGTTGGCGGTCGAGCCGCCGCGCGCACATCGCGTTCGACAATACGTCCGGTGCGTCCACTCCCTTTGAGTTGCATCCAATTCACACCGAGCTCGGTCGCGATGCGGCGCGCACGCGGACTGATGTTCGGTATTGCCTCATTCGCGCGGACTGTTGCTTGCGACGTCTGCCTAGCGATTGGCGTCGCGCTCGCGGTCGTTTGCACCGCGGCGTTCGGCGCAGGCGCTTTCGCCGCGGCTTGTTTCTCAAACGGCGCACTCTCGCCGGGTTGAACGAGATATGCCAGCAGCGCGCCGACCTTCACAGTACTGCCGGGCGGAGGCGAGTCGGGCGGAATGCGGAGAATCCCACTGTCGAAAGATTCGACCTCTTGCAGCGCCTTGTCACTCTCGACCGTAAAGAGTATTTCGCCCGCGTTGACGGCATCGCCATCTTTTTTGAGCCACTCGACGAGGACGCCTTCTTCCATCGTCCAGCCCAGTTTGGGCATCGCAATTTCGATTGCCATCTCTATTCCGCCAATAAATCGCGAAGAGCTTGCGTAATCGTTTGCGTGTTCGGTATGAGCGCGGCTTCCAGCGGCGGACTGTAGGGCGTCGGCGTTTGCAATCCATTTAGGCGCGCGACCGGCGCGTCCAAATCGTCGAATGCTTTGTGCATCACCTGCGTCGCAATCTCCGCGCCGACGCCGCACGGCGCAAAAGTTTCGTCCACGATCAACAATCGCCCCGTCTTGTGCACGGATTCGAGAATCGTGTCGATGTCCAACGGGTTGAGCGTGCGCGGGTCAATCACTTCAATCGCGCTGCCCTCTTTGCTCAACGCTTCGCCCGCCTCCAATGCTTTGGGCACCATCGAACCGAGCGCAACCACGGTCGCGTCGCTGCCTTCGCGCGCGATCGCGGCTTGTCCGAACGGAATAAAATATTCTTCCTCAGGCACCGGCGCTTTTTTGTTCAATAATAATTTGTGCTCGAGAAAGAGTACGGGATCATTGCCCGTCAACGCGGTCTTGAACAATCCTTTCGCATCGTACGCGTTCGTCGGCAGCGCCACGCGAATCCCGGGCAGATGCACGAAGAACGGATAATAGCTGCCCGAATGATGCGTCGCGGCAGAGCCGCCGACCCCGATCGAGCCGCGCAAGACGAGCGGCATTTTGATGCGCCCGCTGCTCATGTATTGAATCTTGGCGATCTGGTTGATGAGCTCGCCCATACTGTCCAGGATGAAATCGAAAAACATAAAGTCCACGACCGGGCGCGAACCCGTCATCGCCGCGCCGCAGCACATCCCGACAAAGCCGCGTTCGACGATGGGCGTATCGCGCAACCGCATTGGACCGTACTTTTCGTACAAGCCCAACGTCGTGTTGAAATTGCCGCCGCGTGGTCCGATGCCTTCGCCGACGACAAAGATTGTCGGGTCTTTTTCCATTTGCTCAGTGAGCGCCTCACGCGCCGCTTCGGTAAAAGTTAATTCACGCATATTCATCCAATTGCTTGATATTCTGAAAAGTCCATACCGTGCGGCGGTAGGCGTGAGCGCAGAACTTTTCAAGCCCTCGGTCTGTCATTTCGCAGCGCGCGCTTTGCGCTGAGAAATCTCGCGTTGTCTGCGAATCTAGATTTCGCCTGAGCGTTGCTCAGGACACTTCGTTCGAAATGACAGTGCCTTACTCGAAATGACAGTGGCTTACTCCAAGCCAGAGATCCTTCGCTGCACTCAGGATGACAGACGAATCAACTGCTATAGATATGCTGCATCACCGTACTCGGGTCGGGATACGGACTCTGCTTGGCAAACTCGATGGCGTCCTCCGCCATCTCTTTTGCTTCGCGCTCAATCGAATCAAGCTCTGTCACATCAGCTAACCCCGCCTCGAGTACGCGCTCTTTCCAACTCATGATCGGATCGCGTTGCTTCCACGACTCGATTTCGTCCGACGTGCGATAGCCCGCGTCGCGCATTCCCTCGGCGTGGGCGCGCGTGCGATAGGTGCGGCATTCGATCAGTCCCGGACCTTGACCCGCGCGGGCGCGTGCGATCAATTCACCCGCCGCGCGATAGACCTCCAGTACATCGTTGCCATCCACCGCGACCGCTTCCATGCCATAGGTGCGGGCGCGCGCCGCGACATCCGTATTTTTGGTCGCGTACGCGAACGCGACTTCGGTAGCGTACATATTATTCTCACAAACGAACAACACCGGCAAGTCCCAAATCGCGGCGAGATTCAAGCCTTCGTGGAACGCGCCATTGTTCACCGCGCCGTCTCCGAAAAAAGCCACGCCGACGCGATCGCGGTGGAGCAATTTGAAGGTGTAACCCGCGCCTGTGGCTTGCAAGATGCACGGACCGACGATGCCGCTGGTGCCCATCAGACCGACTTCGGGCGCGAACAGGTGCATACTGCCGCCGCGACCGAACGAGCAACCGGTGACTTTGCCGAACAACTCTGCCGCCAATTGGCGCGGGGTCACGCCTTTCGCCAGCGCGTGACCGTGACCGCGATGTGTACTGAAAATCGCGTCATCGTTCCGCAGATGCGCGCACACGCCCGTTGCCACCGCTTCTTCGCCGACGTAGGTATGGCACGCGCCGGGAATGAGTCCGCCTTGATGCGCCCGCGCCAAATGTTCTTCGGTACGCCGGATAATCAACATTGTACGATACAGCGCGAGCGACTGTTCGCGCGTCAAATCCAAATTCTTCGCCGTCGGTGCGGTCTGTTCGCGAATCATTTCCATAAGTGTATTTCCATTTCTACGTGTCGGGTGGCTTGGTCCTTAATTCCAAAATAAATCCCAACAGTTTTTCGGTATCGAGGAACGCCCAATAGCCGCCGGGGCGCACGGTCGAGCCGGTCTGCAAAATATCAACTCCGAGACGGTCGGCGACCTGCGCGGGGTCTGGTACATCGAACAAGATATGATGCAAACCCTCGCCGCGCGTTTCGAGAAATTCAGTATAGATGTTGTTCGGCTCGAGCGGCTGGATGAATTCCAATTGCACGGAACCGGTTTCGATGAAGGCAATCCGCATCTTGAGATCGATTGGCTTGCCGCGCAGCTCGGCGCGCATATCCTCGCGTAGGGGCCAGTCCACGATTTTGAGCGAATCGAAATCAAACAACTCTGTCCAGCGCCGCGCCGCCGCTTCCACATCGCGCACGATGAATCCGATTTGAAGAACCGGACCTAAATGGGTGCGGGAGTTTGCTTCGGACAATATTACTCCAGACTCAACGTTCAACGTCCGCGCGGTTGAACCGACAACGTCGTGCCTTCGCCCACCTGCAAGATTCGCACCTCGCCTGCGCCGCCCAATTTCTTGTAGGTCGATTCCAACAGCGCGGGATCCAGTGTCGCTTCGGGACCGCCGGTAAAGTCTTTCCAGAGAATATGATGCATCGGGATCACCACCCGCGCGCCAAGCTGCCACACCAACAGCGCGGCTTCGTGCGCGTTCATGTTGCCGCCCGCGCCATTGATGACGACCATCGCCACATCAATATTTTGATTGGCGAGCGCGCGCAGTTTCAGATCGTATTCCGTGTCGCCGCTGTGGTACACGCGCAGCCCGTCAAAGTCAAAGAGAATGCCCATCGCATCGGGCGTCTCCCAGCCGGGAATATTTGCCGCATGTCGCGCGGGCACGGCATTAATTTTCACTTCGCGGAACTGTTTTGACTCGCCGCTCACCATCGGTAGCACGCGGTCGCGCGGCACGCCCCAACCGAGCAAACGCGATTGCGCAGTGGGCGGACAAATGAACACGGCATCGGAATTTTTTGCGATCGTCGGCAAGGTGCCCGGATCGAGATGGTCCTCATGCCAGTGCGTCGAGATTACGAGGTCAGGACGCGCGTCCTCCGGCGCAATCGGAACCGCGAAACCGCGCTCGACGCCAAAAATTTGCGCGACGCTGTTGGAAAGGTACGGGTCAATATAGATGGTCGTGCCCGCGGGTGTCTTGAAAATAAATCCTGTGCCGCCCAGCCACCACGCGCGCACGGTGCCGGGGGAGGCGGTCGTTTCGGCGAGTTCGGTTTTGAGTTGGCTCATGATTTGATACGTTGACGAAAGACGGAGGACGGATGACGGAACTCGCCCTCTGTCTTCCTCCGTGCTTCGTCGCCTTAGAAAGTGTTTTGAAAATCCTTCGACTAAAGTCGAATGGCAAGCGAAAAGGTTAAAACGTTTGGGTTTTAGGCTTTAGCCTGTTCCCTTGCCAGCAGGTTTCAA
>JBBSHK010000012.1:0-16496 GCA_038253185.1 Anaerolineae bacterium
CGCGACGAATTCCGTCACGATAGTTGTGGTCTTGCCGTCGCTGGTAGTCGTGACATTGGTTGAGCGGAATGATTTTGCCGTCGACTGCGCGCGCTGCGCCTCGAGGATGACATCGAGTGCGCCCGCACCACTTGCCGGCGGAGCGCTCGTCGCGGGCGCGGTCGTCGCCGCAGGCGCGCTGGTCGGCTGCGCGGCTTGGGTCGGCGCGGAAGCTTTGGTCGGCGCGGGGCTGCCTACCGGAATCGCGGTCGGTTCTTGAATATTCGCCGGCGCTAATGTCGGGCTGGGTTGATTCGCGCTCGGTGTGACTGAGCCGCATCCGATTGCTGTCACCAACAAACAGCCGAGCATCAGCAACACAAGTTGAATTTTCGTTCTGGGTGCGGGTACCCAGTGTAACACTTTGTTTTCTCCTTGATGGGACTGGTATTCGTTGGATTCGACTCAATCTAAGGCTTTGCGCTCTTCAAGTCAAGCGTAGCTTTGGCTGTGACTTTGCCCGCTTCACCCAGTTCCAATTCGGCGCTGTTGGTCGTCGCGGGGATCAGGAACACGACTTGAAATTCCTCCGAGGCGCCCTCTTTGACCGCATCTGCGACCGGCGTAACAGTGTCGGGCTGAATCGTCGCGCCATCGGCGAATACGCGAAAGCTCTGTGGGCTCACCAGGCAACTGTACTTGTCCGAGCATGAGGCGACAATTTTGAAAACGAGATAGCGCTTGCCCACCGGCGCGCGTTTATTCGCGCCGTCGAGATCAACACTGGCTTCATTGATTTTGAATTTGACCTGCGGACTGGTCAGACTTGTCTCTTGACCCGCGGGAATTTTCGCGGGATATTGCGCCGCGGGGACGTTCCCATCCAACGGCAGCACCGCAGGCTCTTTGCCCGGTTCGGTGAGCGTAAGCTGCGCGCCCTGCCATGTCGCGTTCAGCGGCACATCATCGCTCAATTCAAATTCTTGCGTCTGTCCCGCTTGCACCGATTTGTCGAGCTTGTCCTTGATCGTGGTGCCGTCCGCGAGTTTCAACTGCCATTCACCGACAATGCGCGCGAATGTTTTGGTTGGATTGTTCGCGGAAATCGTCAATTGCAGCGTGGCTTGATCTTTGCGAAGTTTGGTTGGGTCGAGCGGATTGCGATTGGTGATGAGACCCTGGGTCACAGAGAATTGAAGGTCGGCATATTGAAATGTACGGAACGGCGGGATTGCCAACGCGCGTTCGACTTGCGCGATCTTTGGTTTGGGCGCGGCAGCGGTTGCCTTGATACTCGCGCTCGCGCCGGGCAAACGCGCGAGCGCGTGCGCGGCAAGTAATTTCGCCGAATCGGGATCGGTAAAGAGTCCATTGCGAATATTAAAGTACACGTCGCCTTGCAAAACGTGCAGCGAGTTGGCGATATCAAAGAACGCCTCGTCGCCCAATCCTTGCACCTGTTCGATGTTCGACCCGACCAGCTTGGCGCCCGCCCGCGCGCCGGTCATCGCGGCTTTACCTCCCTCCCACGAGACGAGCACCTGCACGGTGTTCGTGACGTCCTCGGTCTGATAGAGGCAACCCGCGTCGGTGTCCTGCACATTCGTCACCTTTGCCTCGATCACAGCTTCAACCTCCTCTTTGGTCAATAGGTCGCACTCGGACTTGCCGGATTTTTTCGCCGTGCCGGACGACGAGCCGGAATTGTTACCGCCCGAATTTACTTTCGGCGCGGCGCTCTGTCCGCCACAACTTGCGAGGACAAGGATCGAGCAGGCGAGAAGCACGACAAATTTCCAAGCCCTTGTTTTCATAGCGCGCTCCTTGTATTTAACTCACGTGGCGAATTTGCACTGCCGCCCAATTAGGGATTTGCCACAAAGGCACAGAGAAAATATTATCTCGTTCGTGGCTTGGTGCCTTCGACCTCGTTCGCTCGCTTTTAATGTATGGTCGCAACTTGGTGATTTATATAACCTCCGGCGCCCGCACGCAATTCGATTACATCAAGCAGAGAGGAGGCAATTATCTCACCTCTTCAATAATGTCTTGAACTCGCTTTACCTTTCACAAGGTACGATCAGCTCAAGCACCTCGCTGCTTTTGGCGCGAACTGCTCTTCCGTATTTAACGGCTAAACCGCTTTCGCTTCCACGATTCGATTCGGCGATCGCGTCGGGATTTGCGTAGAGAATTCAAAGCCAGCGTCGCGCAGTAAGGTCTCAAATTCGGCGCGGGTGCGCTCTCGACCGCCGAGCCTGACCAGCATGTTCAGATCCGACAGCGCGGCTTCGACCATCGGTTTATCTGGCTCAATGACTCGTTCAATGATGAGCAGCGTTTTATTGTGTTGCATTGCTCGTCGACAGGTCTTGAGAATTTGAACGGACTCGGTGTCATCCCAATCGTGAAGAATGTGCGAGAGGATATAGAGCTCTCCGCCGTCGGGCACCTGCTCGAAGAAACTGCCTCCGACGATCTCACACCTGTCAAAAATTCCCTCTCGTTTCAGCAAGTCTGGCGCGCGTTGAACGACCGCCTCCTGATCAAACAGAACTCCGCGCACCGCAGGATGTGCCTTGAGAATCGTCGCGAGCATTACGCCCTGCCCGCCAGCCACATCGACGATGCGATTAAATTGGGAAAAATCAAAGGCGTTAACCACGGCGGCGGCAGTGTCGCGGATGATGGCGCTCATCGCCTCATCGAAGGCTTGACCAAAGGCGGGATGCTGTTTGCGATATTCCCACGCGCTCATTCCATTGCGCTGCACAAAAGCATTCTGTCCCGTCTTGACGCTCAGCAAAAGATCGCTCCAATCAGGATAGAGCTGTTGCCCGGTGAAGATTGCCCACGCGCGCAAAGAGCCCGGCGCGTCGCGGCGAAGATTTTCGGCTAACGCGTTCAGTTCAAATCGATCACCCTCGAGTCGAGTGAAAACACCCGCGCTCGTCAGCGCGCGCAATAGCCGAGAAAGCGCACGCGGGTCAGCGCCGCACGCGCGTCCCAGTTCCTCATAATGCTTGGGACCCTCTTGCAACAAATCGGCAAGGTTTAACTCTGCCGCGACGTAGACGAGTTGCGAGAGACGATAAGCATTGACGAGTTGCATCAACGCGGCACGCGGCGAATCGGTTGATTGTGATGGGTTGTTCATAACCGACTCACTTTGGGCTTGCAAAATGAACACCTCCGCTGGGCACGCGCCGCACGAAGAAAAAATATTCGGTAATCAGCAAGTGCTATACGGAAATGAGGACCGAGCTGGGAGAAAGCCGCGGACAGCCTCCTCCCTTTTCCCAACGCAGGTGTACGTGAATACATTATCGCAAAAAATATCTATGGTAGGCGACTCACCGCTTTTTGCGCGAACTGCTTTTCCATATCGAGTTGCTTCTTTGCGCCCGCGGCGCCGTTCTGATGGATTTCGGGAATCTCAACAGAAATGGTCACGTAAGTGTTCCCCTTTTTCACGCGCAAAGTTCCATTTCTGGAATAGGCATCATCGCCAATGCCCTTGATATCCTGTCTCGAGCTGTCCGCATTTTTGCTGTCCGTCCACAGTTTCGCCAGATCGCTTGGCTTGGTCTGATCCGGTTTGTACACGTTATACGTTACGCTGTTGCTTCCAGCAACATACGAGCAATCCGATTCGGTCGCAGAAACAGTGTCCGTCGCAAAATCAACTTGATCAGTTGGAAAGGCATCATTCAACCTCTGGTCGGCTTGACCGCCGAGAATCGCGCTTGCCTCTTGCAGCGTGACGATGGCGCAATCGGTGGTCGCGAGCGCGGGCGCTTCGGTTTCGGTCGGCTCGGGTACGGAACTCGTCGCCAGCCCTTTGGGTCGGGGCGTGAATGTCGGCTGAAAGGCGGCTTGCGTGGCTTGCGCGGCAACCACTTCGGCGGGCAAATTGTACGTGCCGCTGATGTTCAGCGCATCCGCGCTCGGGTGTGTCTCGTCGAGCTGGAGTCCTTTGCAGTCGAACGTCCCGCTTGAATTATCCTTCGCGACTAACCCGCAATCTTTAGGCGGATTGCTCAAGTCAATCGTTTTTCCTTTGGAATATTCGTGCGGGTCAATGCCGATGCCATAGTTCCCATTGCCGGGAATTACGATCGCCGTCAAATTGTCGTATGTTCCTGCGCCCTTGAATCCGCTGCCCGAATTGCCGGTAATGGACAACAGGACATAGTATTCGCAGTTCTGGCATTTGCCGCTGTCCACCCGGGACACGAGATTCAATCGCTGTGAATTTGCATCGATGGTCGCATCGTCGATGGGCAAGTCAAGCTCCGCATTCTGCGCGCCGTTGATCTTGATGTGCATGACCCCGTGCAGTAAGGGCGAGAGCACAGACTCTTGGTCTTGTTCATCACCGAGAATAGTCAGCCCATACGCCTTGCCCCCTTTCCCAAAGTAAACCGTATAACTGTTCGGTACCAGCGCGCCCGAAAATGTCCAGACAGTGTAACCGGCTGATTTCCCCTCGTTGATCATAAAATCGGAAATGCGTTTGGCATTCGGATCTTTCAAACTCCACGCCGCGCCGATACCTACCCACTCGGCGCTCTTGGGCGGCATGAGGTCTGGGGCCACCAATCGGGTCCATTCTTGTTGCCGGTATTGTTCGCAGCAGGCGGATTGTTTTTCGCGACGGTAGTCGGCGGCACGTTGTTTTGTGGCGCGGGTTGATTTGCGCCGCCGCACGCAGTGAACGCGCTCAGCAGCGCGCACATCACAATGATTGTAAAGCAAATTTCTTTTTTCATTCGTGATACTCTCCTGTCCTTGAATCCAGAAGGCTGAACCCGATTACCAACCATCATCTGCTACAAGCACAAGGATGTGAGCTGAGCGCGACGCGTCGGATTCTTTCATCATGCAGTGGATTCGCGTGTAACCTTCTCATCATCTCCTTCTTGGAATGAGATGATGAAAAAGTTGTAGAGGTAATGTTCCCCGGGATATTACCTCTACAGCGAGGTTAGCGAGAGCCAGAGCGCGAGCGCTTTTTCGCTCCGCCCTTCTTGTGCAATTTTTTCAGCGTCAAGGCGAGTCGCGCGCGTTTGGCGGTTTTGGTGTTCCCCTTCTTCGCGGCAGCTTCCAACTTTGCCTTTGGAATCTTTTCCCCTTCCGGCACATGCAAATCCTTATGCAGCGCACCGGGTTTCTTGACTGCCTTCTGGATAAATTTACGGTTCCGTTCTGCCATACTCGCCTCCTATTGAGAATAACGATTGGTACACGGATAAAGAGACGCGCTCGAGTGAATGGAGAATTGCCATACACGCTTGACGCGCCGCAACAATTGAATTAAAATTTTTTCGTTGACGGCGCGAAATGATTCTTGCAGAATTTTTTCTGCGCGCCCGCCCACCACCATTCGACTCTACTCGCCCACCATGTCCATCAATCTACGCCGCCGCGCCGTTCACGAACGATTGCTTGATTCAGTCGTTCGCGCCGTCCGCCTGCTCTCGCGTCCCAATACCTACGCGCTGATTCTCCTCATCACGCTGCTCCTGATCGTGGTCGGTATGGTCGTCGTCACCTTGTTCGAGAATGACGCGACCGGCGAACCGGGCTTGCGCGATCTGGAAAATTCTTTTATCTATATGCTCCAAAATGTTTTCGGCGTGGGCATCGGCGCGTTGTCGCCGAAAACTCTAGCGGGGCGCATCGCGGCGGTTTTTATCGTTATCGTCGCGGCTGCCAATCGCGGGCTGTTCGTCGCGGCGGTCGTTTCGGGTTTTGTCAATCGCATTTTGGTTCAGGGGAAAGGATTGCGTCGAGTGAATCTGAAAGATCACATCATCATTTGTGGCTGGAATCCGCGCGCCAAACAGATCGTGCAGGTGATGCAGCGCGATGCCTTCGGCAAAGGCGCGCCCATCGTCGTATTGGCGAATCTGCCGCAGAACCCGCTGCTCGATTCAAATATCAAACTGGTCACGGGCGATCCCCTGGTCGGTGCTGATCTCGAACGCGCCGGCGTCAAGGTTGCGCGCTCGGCGATCGTCATTACGGACGAGAGCGAGAATCAGCATCACAGCGATTCGATTCAAGATGCGCGCGGCGTTATGACCGTGCTGGCGATCAAGTCGGCGAATCCCAGTTTGCACGTCGTCGCCGAAGTGCGTGATCCCGCCAATCGCCATCATTTTGAGCACGCCCGCGCCGACGAGCTGATCGTGAACGCCGAAATGTCCGAGGGGCTGCTGGCACGCGCGGCATTGAATACCGGCATCGCCGAAGTTTTTTCAGACCTGCTGCGGCTCGACACCGCGCCCGAAATGTACGTGATGGCGGCGCCCGCAACGACGGAGGGTAAAACGTTTCAAGCGGCGGCGATCTATATGCAAATACGTTCGGGCAGTATCCTTGTTGGTATCATCGAGGACGGCGCCGTGATGCTGGCGCCGCCGCTTGAATTCAAAGTACACAAAGGGACCCAACTGGTCGTGCTGAGTAATCTTCGTCCGGCATTATCACATTAAGGGTATGGGACTACACCCCTCGTGATCGTACTCTTTGGTCGTCCATTTCAACTCCCGCCGGGATTTGAATTTTTGGCGGGCGTCTATCTTGAATTTCTCCTGACCGCGTTAATCTGGATCGCGATCGCGCTCTTTGCCTATTTCATCCTCAGCTATGTACTGCGCTGGGTGACGCATCGTCTGCCCGGTGAGATCGACGACATTATTCTTCACGTCATTCGGCGTCCGCTGCTGGTACTGCTCGTCGCGGTCGGAATCGAAAACTCGCTCAAGGTGCTCGGACTGCCGGGTGTTGTAGTCGAGTGGCTCGACCGGCTCTTTGCTACCGTCTTGATTTTGATCGGCGCGTGGCTGGCGTGGCGCGTGCTCAAAGACATCGTGATCTATTACGGCGAAGCCGCGGTCCAACGGACCGAGAGTCGCCTCGACGACATTCTCCTGCCCATCGTCAATTTATTCGGCGCGCTGCTGGTCGTTCTCGTCGCGACCTTGCTCATCCTCCCCATTTACGGGATCGATGTGACCTCCGTGCTGCTCGGCGCGGGCGTGCTGGGTCTGGTGCTCGGACTGGCGCTGCAAGATACCTTGTCGAATATTTTCAGTGGCATCAGTTTGCTCGCCGACGCGCCCTTTCGAATTGGCGATCTGATCGTGTTGCCCGACGGCAAAATTTGTCGCGTAGACAAGATCGGTTTGCGCGCGACCCAGCTTTATTATCTCGACGAGCACTCGACGATTTACATTCCGAACAAAAACTTGACCAACGATATGATTGTGAATATCACCAAGCCGAGTGTGGATCTGCGGATCGTGGTCGAGGTCGGCGTCGCTTATGATTCTGATCTCTCCCACGCCGAAGCGGTGCTGTACAACATCGCAGCGTCGCATCCCAATATTCTCTTGAGCAATCTCGACCACAAAATCGCGCTGCTGGAACAGCGGGTGCAAGAGCTGCGGCAGCACGCGGAATCAAAACCCGCGCATCCCGCGCGTGAACATTGGCTCGCGGCTGCCGACGCGTACCGCCGCGCCCGCGAGCGATTCGTGCGCGAGCAAGAACTGAATCGTGCGCTGGCGACGCTGCAGGACGCGCTGCAACAACTAGCCAGCGCGATTCACGGCAAGGAAGCGGGGGGACTGACCAGCGCGGAACTAAAAGAGTTGCAAGCATCGTTTGTCGCGCCCGCGCAGGCGCAGGTCGAGCAGGTGCGCACAGCAATGGAGACATGGAGCCAGATGCCTGACCCCTGGGCAGCGCCTGAAGAAATTGAATCCGAGCAGGAGCGTTGGCGTGAACAGAACGCGCACTTGCAAGCGCACTGGAAAAATTTGTATCACGCATTGCTCAAGCCCCGCGCCGAACAAGAAATGCGGCTCGACGATATGACCTCCGCGTTGGCGCAGTGGCTGCGCGAGGAGTACAAGCTCATTCCTGCCGCGTGGAAAGATCCGAGCGTACACTTTAAAGCCTTCGGCTCGTCGAGCGTGGACCTCGCGCTCACTTTTTACATTGACGATGTGCGGCTCGAGCATTTCAAACGCCAAACGCGCATCGTGCGCGAGATTGGGACGGCGATTCACGAACGATTAAAGCAAGAGGGTATCGAGATTCCGTTCCCGCAACTCGATCTCTATTGGAAAAATCAAGCGGCGAATGGCGTGAGCGAGTCCAAGCCGTCGTAACGATTGCTATCGCCAGCGGCGCGCATCGTTTGTGCGCGACCAGTTCCTGAGTAAAATAAAGCAACACCAAGATTCGATTGGGGAGTTATGTCGAAACGAAAAATTAGAGCGGAACGGCAACAGCAGCGGGCAAAGCAAGAGCGCCAGCAACGGCAAATCTATATCGCGGCGGCGGCTGTTGCAGGATTGCTTTTGATCCTCGCGGGCATTTATTTTTTTTATGGTAAACCGGCTCCGGGCACTACGGGCACGGGCGGCACCCCTGCCGGGAGTGGAACCTGTAGCGATATCAAGACCGTCGCCGACGAAGGACGCGGTCACCTCACTCCGGGACAAACTCCGACCTACAAGGGAAATCCTCCCACCTCGGGCATTCATGATCCGAACCCGATGCCGCTTGGGATTTATCCCGATCCGATCGACGCCACGCGCGAAGTGCACAGTCTCGAACACGGCTATGTCATCCTCCATTACAACGGCATTGCGCAAGACCAGATCAATCAGCTCGCTTCGATTGTGAAAGCTGATCCGCGCAAGCTGATCCTTTCACCCTACCCGACCATGCCGTACAAGATTTCTCTGACGGCATGGAACCATCTGCAAAGTTGCGACGGGGTCAACGAGAATGCGCTTCGGAATTTCATTAACGAGTTCCGCGATCAGGGACCGGAATTGGCGCCGTAACTAAATGCGGCGGGCGCAAAATTTCTCGCATGTTGATACCGGCTCGCGCGCAGGCGTTTGCCATTTCCCGCGATAGTTGCCAACGCACGTTCGTTGCGGTTCGTCTACCCGAGTGCGTAACAAATTGAGGAGTGTTTAGAAAATGGAAAAAAAGAATGTCCTGATCGTGGACGACGAACCGCAAATCTGCAAGATGCTACAGAGGATTCTCGAGCATCGAGGGTATACCACCGCCGTTGCCGCCGACGGAGACCAGGCGCTGCACTTGCTTGACCAGACCCAGTTCGATCTGCTCCTCACCGATATCTTGATGCCCAATCGCAACGGGTTGGAGTTGCTGCGACTCGCGCGGGAACGCGATCCCGAGATGGAAGCCATCGTTCTCACCGGTCACGGGAATCTGGACAGCGCCATCGAGGCGCTGCGACTCGGCGCGTACGATTATTTGCAAAAGCCGCTCCACGACGTCGAACTGTTCGCGCACACGGTGGAACGCGCGCTCGAACGCCGCCGCTTGCGTCTCGCCAACCGCGATCTGATCCTCGAACTGCGCGCGGCAAAGCAGCACCTGGAGCAACAACGCGCGAGTGAATTGGAACGGATCGAACAGATCGGACGTGCGCTGTCGAGCAATTTACAACACGAACAAATCGTGGAACTGTTACAGCAGGCGCTGTTGACGAATGATAGCTATGGCTGTCAAGTCATCGCCTTGCTGGCGTGGGACGCGCAGGGTAACTATACTCATCTCTCCGTCCGCTCGCGCCAGCCGCTCGCCGCGAAGGTCGTGAATAATATTTGCGTGCGCGTCGTACAGTTGGCGCTCAAGTCGGGCGCGCCCAGACCTGCCGGCCCAATTCCCGAACCCCTCTTTGGCTCGATCGAAAAGTATCACGACGCCGGAGAAATCGTCGAGCCCTTGTCCGGTTTGGATTACGAACTTTTGCCGGTGCAGGGCAAACCGATGGGGGTGCTCGCCACCTTTGCGCGCGACGAGGACAGCTTGTCGGACGACTGTCGCCACGTGTTTCATATTTTGGCACAGCAAGCGGCGGTGGCGCTCGACAGCATTGCGCTGTTTGAGCAGGTGCGCGAATTGTCGCGGCGCGATGGGCTGACGCATCTCTACAACCATTTGTATTTTATGGACTTGCTCGAAAACGAAGTGCGCCGCTCGCGCCGCTATCGGCGTCCGGTATCGCTGCTGTTTATTGACATCGACCATTTCAAAGAAGTGAATGATTCGCTGGGACACCAAGCCGGCGACGAGGTGCTGGTCGGACTGGCTCAAGTCTTGCAAGAAGGCGTGCGGGACACCGATTTGGTGGGGCGCTATGGGGGCGAAGAATTCGTCGTGCTCTTACCCGAAGCTCCAGAACGCGAAGCGATCACGCTGGCGGAACGATTGCGGCGCACTGCGGAAACGCGCGATTTCGCGGCGCGCGGAGCAACCGTCAATATTACTCTCAGCGTTGGCGTCGCGTCTTACTTTGCCGAACAAGTTGGCAGCGGCGAGGACCTGGTGCGGAATGCGGACGAAGCATTGCTCCACGCCAAAGCCGCCGGGCGCAATCGTGTTTACTCGCATTTTTTGGATCAAGTCGTTCATCTCAATTCCCTTCACCACGAAGAGGTGCGCCCGCAATAATTCAATTCCTGCCTTTCACACTAAAACCGCGCGAGGAAAATCCTCGCGCGGTTTTATTTTGTACAAAATGAAACGGGTACTATTCGAGATGACTCAGCCCAATACTCGCGTCCAGTACAATTGCAACGAGGGCAGGTTCGAATAGAAATCGTACAGCGCGAGCGCGATCAGCACCACTCCCGCCGCGCGCTCGAGCCAGATATGACGCGCCATAAATTGTCGGATGAGCCAGTCTTGCCGCGATCGCGCGAGCAAGGATAAGACCAAAAGTGGAATCCCAAAGCCAAATCCAAACACGATGAAACTCAACAGCGCGCTAAAGGTGTCCGCCAGCGATAGCGAAATCAAAAGTGAGCTGACGAGAAACGGTCCGCTGCACGGCAGCGCGATCGGTCCGTAGAGCAAGCCATAGATAAACGCGTTGGCGTACGCGTTGCGCACGAACGGCGCCGAGACCTGTCCGAGATTCATAAAGATGTTGCGATTGAGCAATAGCAAAACGCCGAGCGCCAGAATTGCCGCGTCTGCCAAGGGCAAAAGCACCGCGAGCACATTACCCACCGCGACGCGGAACGACGCGATCAGCAGCGCGAGCGCAATCATCATCGTCATCACGCCGAGCCACACGCACAAGCCCAACCAATAACCTGCGCGTCCACCGCGCGTGCGCTCTGAATTCGAACTCAAGTACGCGAGAAATCCGGGATAGAGTGGCAGCACGCACGGCGATGCGGTCGCGAGCAAACCCAGCGTAAAGGTGGCGAACAGTTGAGCAAACATTAAGGCAGGATAGACAATGGATAATGAACAATGCAGAATGAACAATGAGTAATGCTCATCGCTCATCGCTCAATGCTCATCGCTGAATCCGCTAGTCCAGCTTGGCTTTGAAGACTCGACCGAGCGGATCGTTCGGGCTTTCAAAAAACATAAACCCATCGGCAAAGTGAGCTACGAGCGGATCCGGTAAATCGGTCGTAATCACGATCGCGAACTCGCCCGAATCCCTCACGTTCACCACGACCCCGACACCGCGCGACACAGCAGTTGCCTTGAGATTGCCGTTCGCGCCGAGCGACAGACTCTCAAAATGTCCCAAGCCGGTCGGCTGGATATTCACTTTGCCCGTGTCCGTTAGCTTGACGATGCTATTTCCCAAATATTGCGCGACGTACAGGGCGCGATTCGCGTCGTCGTAGGCGAGTCCCGCGGGACCGCTCAGCCCCGTCGCGACCGTCTGCAGCCGCGCGTCCTCTTCGCGAAATTTGACCACGCTGCCATCACGATAATTGCTCACGTAAATGTCTCCCGCGCGACTGCGCGCGATTCCATTCGGTCCGGCAAGACCTTTCGCCAACTCGGTGATACTTCCCTCTTTTGAAATCTTGACCACGCGGTTTTCCATAAAGACCGGAGTGATCAACGAATCGTCTGCATTCACAATGATGTCGTGCGGAAAGTTGAGCGGCAGGAAACGCGTGATGCGTCCCTCCCGAATCGCATATATACCTTTATCAGTCTCGCTGCTGACATACAGCGTATCGCCGGCGACTGCCAGCCCGTGCGGTCGCTTGATGCCATGATAGATGAGTTGGATCGCAGGAGGCGCGGCGGTGGCGGTGTTGAAAAGTGTCCGAGTTGGTTCAGCCGTTCGGGTGAGCGCGGCTATTACAAAAGCTGTCGCTGAGGGCGATGGCGCGGTGGTTGGGGTTGAGGTTGGGAGCGGCGCTGAGGTCAATGTGGGCAGCACTGTGGGCGGAACTGTGTTTGGAACGGTCGCGGGAACAGTGCCCAGCGTCGGACTTGCGCTCGGAATCGCGCCGCTGGACGAACAGGCAACGCTCATCAAACACAGGCATAGTAGCAGAGCAACATCCGCTTTCATTTTTTTGAAACCAGCGCGTCGTCAGCTAAAGCGATCCGTCTTTTCTTTCGCGCTCGATTGAGAATCGCAGGGAGCGGGACCGTGTTATTGATTATCGTACTTTTTGAATTCTTCGAGGATCGTTTCCGCCGGCTGGATTCCAAATTCGAGTTGATGCGGCTCGCCATTTTTATCGAGCATCACTTTCGGCACCGCGGGCGGGTTCAAAATATTCTGCCCGTAAAGTTTCACAAATTGGCGCAGCAGCGACGCCTCTCCCCGCGCAAAAATCCACGTGAACTGGTGGTCGAGCGCGTACTGTTTGAGCGTCGCTTCATCTTCGGAAATATCGACGTCGAGCGAAATGATAATGCGATTCGTGAGTCGGTCGCGCACCGAACTGATGCGCCTCTGCTGTTGAAGACAATTTTGTCACCACACCGCCATCATCTCGAGATAGACCGTCTGTCCTCTGAAATCGGCGAGCTTGAATTGTTTGCCCGTGACCACATTGGTGAGCGGCGTGCTCAACCATTCGGCAAGCGGAGCGGATGTGGCGACGGGCGGTCGCGCGTCCGCCGCGCGGGTCGGGTTCATCACTTCCGGTGCGCGAGTGACCTCGGTCGCGTTCGATGGAACCGCACTCGCGCCGCCGCACGCGCTCAGCGCGAGCACGAGCAAAAATCCTGCGCCCATCATAAATACTGGATGTTTCAACTTGACTCCACCTCCACCTTCAGCCTAGACCAAATGGCTAACGAAAATCTTACGGAGATATTCTATTTCGCGTGCGCCTCAACGCGGCAAACACTCCGCTCCGACCGCGCCGGTCATCAGCGCGCGCACGGCGAGTCCGAAAACAAAAAAAGACACCAGCGCGTAGATGCCCATCTCACGCCGCCCCGTTTCGCCGTGCGTATAGGTGTACGCGCCGGGCCATGAAATCGCGATCGTCACGCCGTACAAAAAATGCAGCGCATCGGTCGGAAATTTTCCGCCAAACACCAGAGCCATTCCGAGTACGGCTTGCGCCAGCACCAGGATTTCTCCAATCACCAGCGCGCCGAGATAATTGCCGCTCACCCCGCGTCGCAACACAAACGCTCCGGCGCCCCACGCGCCCAAAGAGAACGCGAAAAAAAGAGTGGCAAGCGCCACGCGACAATGCAAGTCTTGAAGAAACATAATTCACTCCGCGCCAGTAGATTCACAACGACAAGAATTGTAAGCGGCTTCTGGCGAATTGACAATGCGCAATCAGCCATTGCACCTGCTGCAATAATCGCCGCGCGCTACGTTTTTGCTCCGACGCGCGTTATCCGCTATAATCTCCAACGCCTCCGCCAATGAATTCGCAACTGCTCCGCCCATATTGAGAGTGGATATTTTTTGGGTGGCGTTGCCGGCTATTAAAACCCCGTGAATAAAACTCATCCACATATCCGCACCCGCGTCCTGCTGACGCTGGGGCTGCTTGCGCTGGTCTTTGTCATCGCGTCAATCACCCTATCGACTTCTTCCGTACCGTCCGAGCAAGTCGAGAGCAAAACGGTCGCAGACGTAAGCGGTCCCGAACGACCCACTGTTGTCGCGCCTCTCGCTCAGGGCGGATCGTCCGCTCCAACGCCGACGCCGCGCAACTCTGCCACAATTTTTTACAGTGCCGAACAGAACGGGCGTTGGGAAATTTACGCGACGCTGCCCGATGGCACCTCGACACAAATCACGCGGGGCTATTCACCTGCGCGCGCGCCCGCCATTTCGCCCGACGGCAAACTGCTCGCGTTCCAATCGCGCGAAGACGGCAACTGGGAAATCTATACACTGCGGCTCGACACGGGCGAGGTCACGCGCGTCACCAACGCGCTCGCCTACGACGGCGCGCCTGCCTGGTCGCCCGACGGTAAACAACTCGCCTTTGAATCATTTCGCTCCGGCGACCTCGACCTTTGGATAATAAATATCGACGGCACGAATCTCGTTAACCTGACGCCAAAAGACCCGGCGTACGATGATGAACCGGCATGGTCGCCGCAAGGGAATTGGATCGCCTACACCAGTTTCGCGACGGGGCACAAACAGATCAATGTCGTTTCGAGCGATAGCAAGAATAAAAATAATATTTCGACCAGTGTGTTCGAGGACGAGCAGCCCGCGTGGTCGCCGGACGGCAACCAGCTCGCGTTTGTCTCGAACCGCGAGGGCTGCGAGCACGCGAGCGGCGAGGCGGCGCTGAGTGATTGTCAGCGGCGTGGCATCTTTGTCGCGGACTTTGACGGCGCGCGTCTTTTGAATGCGCGACAACTCACCTTTAGCGGACGAGATAGCGCGCCCGCGTGGACGCCGGATGGAAAATTTATTTCGTTCATCTCGCCGCGACCGGAGAGCCAGCCGCTCTACATTATCGGGGCAGAAGGCGGCACACCGCGCCTCATTCGTACCGAGCATCAATGGATCGCTGCCGCTGCCTGGTCCGCCTCCGAACCATCCATTTCGAGTGCGCCCCCCGCGACGGATCTGCCGCTGTATACTGAGAAACCAATTGCCGCGCCCGCGAGTTCGGGGCATCCGTATGAACTACGCGCGATGAAAGAAGTTTATCTCGCGCCGTCGTGGGGCACACTGTCGAGCCGCGTCGCCAATTCCTTTTTGACACTCAAGGCGCGCACGCTCCAGGAGAGCGGTAACGATTTCCTCAGCACGCTGGCGGATATGACCCGACCGTTGGACGCGTATTGTCCGCTGACGTGCAGCAATCTGAGCTGGCACAAGTCGGGGCGCGCGGTGGACACGCGACTGGAATATTTCGACAGCGCGGGACGCAGTCTGATCGAGCTGGTGCGTGAGGATGAATTGGGCGAGACTTATTGGCGGCTGTACTTGCGCGCGGCAAAACAGGACGGCTCGATGGGCGAACCGCTGAAAGACGCGCCGTGGGATTTCAGCGCGCGCGCGCGGCAGGTGATCGCGCCTGGCTTGGGTGGAATTGAAAAATCAATTCCGTACGGCTATTACATTGATTTCACCGAATTGGCGCGTGAGTACGGCTGGGAGCGCATTTCCTCACACGACGATCCCGACTTTGATTGGCGCACCAACAAGTTGGCGAGTGAGTACTGGCATTATCAAAAGTCCGATGGTCTGTCGTGGTATCAAGCGATGCAAGAAATTTACCCGCCCGCGGATTTAGAGTATAATTTTGATTGGAACAAGGTGCAGCGCGTGTGGGGGCTCGAAGAGATGCGCGTGTTCTTTAGGAATATCCCCGCGCCGCCCACCGCGTGGAAATGGTTCGCGTTGTTACCCAGTGACAGGTGACGGCTGACAAGAATTAATCAGCGTTTACGTTTTACATTTCACGTTTTTCGAATTTACATTTTGCGTTTCACGTTTCACATCTGACGCCCTGCCTTTTACTTTTTCTCTCAGCCGTCTGATAGCAGCTTTAGCCTCGATGACCGCACAAGCTCAGGTTTCTCCTCGCACCCGCAACTTGGTTCGCACGATTGACCGCGCGGTCGTTGGCTTGGCGAAGCACTGGCTGCTCTACGCGAATATTTTTCTGTTCGTGTTTATGAGCTTGCCTTTTCTCGCGCCCGTGCTGCTGGAGTACGGTTATGAAGCTCCCGCCCGCGCGCTCTACTCTGCCTATTCGCTGACCTGCCATCAACTCGCGTACCGCACTTGGTTCTTTTTCGGCGCGCAGCCCAGTTACACCGTCGCGCAGCTGCAAGAATTTCTCGGCGTGAATAATCCGGCGTCTGACGTTTTTTTCTGGCGCGCCTTTGTCGGCAACGCGCAGCTCGGTTACAAAATGGCGTACTGTGAGCGCAACACCGCGATTTATTCCTCTGTATTCGTCGCGGCGTTCGTGTACGCGCGGCTGCGCCGCCGCATCCGTCCGCTGAACTGGAGATGGTATTTGATCGTGTGCGTCGCGCCGATCGCCCTCGACGGCTTTACGCAACTCTTTGGATTTCGCGAAAGTGATGCGCTGCTGCGAACGATCACGGGCACGCTGTTTGGCGCAGGCTCAGTCTGGCTGATTTTCCCGTATGTGCAAGAAGCGATGCAGGATATGTTTGAACAAACGTCGCGACAGTTGCAGCGACTAGATCGCACATTCAGCATAGATGAA
>JBBSHK010000013.1:0-15369 GCA_038253185.1 Anaerolineae bacterium
AATGATCGAGCAGTGTGTAGCGGCCGGCGAGCATGAAGCAGTCGAAGTCGCCGTCCGCGGCAAAGCGCTGCAGGATGCCCCAGTCATTGACGCCGACGCCGATCGCCTTGATGACGCCGGCTGCGCGCAATTCGTCGAGCGCGCGATGGTAACGATTGTTGCCATCCTTGCCGTCGAGACCCGCCGCCGCGCGCAGTGCCATCGTCGGCTGGGGACCCAGGGAATCGAGCGCATGATAAATTTTCCGCGCCTCGTAACTGATGCCGCCCCGCGTGTAGAGTTGTTCCAAGTCTGCTTCACCCGCGGTCGCGAGGAGATTCGGCAGCATTTCCAATGAGACCAACGCCGGCTTGCCCGCGAGCGCTTTGCCGTAATACGCGCGGTGCGCCGCGGGCAGATCATTCTTCCAGACCCAAATCTTTTCCGCGTCCGAGTCCCAATCGTTGATCTGCATCCCGCGCTTGCCCTTCATCGCCTCAAACAGCGAAGGCAACTCGCGTGAACTGTGCGCCGGCGCGAACAACCAGCAAAATCCCAACCGATGAATAAAACGCGCGGCGTCGGGCATTGTGCGAATTCTTTTCGCGGGCGCGATGCCATAATTTTGCGCGCGCAATTTTTCAAGTTGTCGCAGGTTCATTGTAAAAGAAACAGCCGCGCGAGCAGCGGCTGATCAATCTGCGGATGCGGCGCGAACGACCACGCGACTATTTGTGACCATTCGCTTTTTTCAATTTGCTTTTGTCTTTGCCGTCGAGCCGCAGCGCCTCTTGTTGCAATAATCCTGCCGCGCGCTCGACCGCCGCGCGATCCTTCACGTCGGGATCACCGCGCGTCACTACTGCACCCGCGGCATAGCCCCACGCGTCGCGCGGAAAATGCACGCGGTACTTGCCGAGAATTTCTTTCGCGGCTTTCCACCGTCCGAGGCGCGCCAGCGCGTCGACGAGAATCAGCGTCAGAGCGAAATATTGGTACGAGCCGGACCTGGGTTCATCCTGCTGCGGCAGCTTGACCGATTTCGCCGGAATTTGTTTTTCGAGCAGTGGCAATTCTTTTTGGCAAAAGGCGACGGTTTCTTCAAAACGATTTTGGTCGAATAACAACTGCGCGTTGGAGGCAGGCGGATGCAAGTTATCGGGAATTGGGAAGAGAGGTGGCATACTATTCAGCAAAGATGTGTTTTATTTTAGGACGACGGGGCGCCGTCATCCGTCCCGCATTATATCTCAAAAAGTGGTAGCTGCTGCGTCGGCTTTTTGCCGTTGAGCAGGACGAACGGCGCGGCGCGTTTGTCGTCGACGCCGATGCGCGCGAGGTCTTCCACTCGATTCAATTTGCCATAACTGCGCCGCCATTGCAAAATGCGCTCTACGCTTTTGGGACCGACGCCGGGCACGCGTAATAATTCTTCGCGGCTGGCGCGATTCAATTCGAGCGGGAACTGCTCAGGATGTTTGACCGCCCACATCGTCTTGGGATCGATGTGTGTCGGCAGATTGCCTTGCTCGTCAAAAATCAAATCGCCGTAGGTGAAACCGTACTGCCGCAAAAGAAAATCGGTCTGATACAGACGGTGCTCGCGAATCATTGGCGTCGGCGCGCGATTTTCGAGGGGCGTATCACTCACCGGATGGAACGCGCTGTAGTACACCCGCGCGAGTTGAAGCTGATGGTACAATTTCGCGGTGGTGGAAAGAATCTCGCGGTCGCTCTCATCGGCGCCACCGACGACGAATTGCGTGGTCATGGTCTTGCGCGCATAGCGCGGGTTCGCGTTCATCAGCTCGCGCGCAATCTTTAATGGCGCGAGCAGTTCGTCCGTGAATTGTTTCGTGCCCGACAACTGCGCGAGCCGTTCCGAGTTTGGCGCTTCGAGATTCACCGACACGCGATCGGCAAGTTGCAGCGCGCGTTCAATCGCGGCTTTCTCCGCGCCGGGCATCAACTTGAGATGAACGTAACCGCGAAAGTCGTACTTGGCGCGCAGGATTTCAATCGCGGCAATCGTTTTCTCCATCGTGCGCGTGCCGCCGCCGATGATGCCGCTCGACAGAAAGATTCCTTCGGCAAGCCCCTTGCGTTGAATCTGGTCAAAGCCCTGCGCCAATTCTTCCGGCTTGAAGGTCACACGTCGCAAGCTGTTACGACCGCGGCGCGTGGGACAATAGAAACAATCTTTTTCGCACGCGCTGGTCATCAACGTTTTCACCAGAGAAATTCGCTTGCCGTCGGAACGGATGGCGGAGGAGAGCCATGGTTTCAAATCGCGTGGACGCGGTTGAATGTCCTTCGCCGCAATCGGCAGAGTCGCGCGATGGGCGACCACGGACGCGTTCGGGTTGACCGCGCAGGATTGACAGGCAATCTCATCGCCGGCGCCGCCGCCGAGCAGTTCGAGTTTCTCTGGAAATTCGAGTCCCATGATAGATGCAATTATAGCAGAACTCTTGTTCTAATTCAAACGCGTGCGCGACGAACTAGAAGCAGAGAGGGAGGCAGTCACCCTCCGTCCTCTCTTTTTGAAAAAGTCGCTATGAGCGGCGGCGAGCGAGTAGCCAGCCCGCGGCGAGAAACATCAAGCCAACGACTACAATGAGCCAGGGGAACTCGGCAACGTTTTGTGTTCCGGTCACCGGAATCACTCCGCCCCCCTGAGCGAAGGCTGTTCCTGTGACGAAGCTCGCTGCGAGCGCGATAAGCACGGCGAGAGTGAAAAGCTTTTTCATTTTCTTCTCTACGAGGCAGAGTTGTGGAATCTACTTGTACGAATTTCGCGAATCGAAAACGTTTGGATTCAGAGCGGGCGCAACCTTTGCAGAATATCTTCGCACAAATTTTTCCCCTGTCAACCTAGCCGACTAAAGTCAGCACTCGGCATTTCTTTTCAGAAGCGTTGTATTATTTGGACAGAGACGCTGAAAACCGAGAGGAGCAGGCAAATGGATTTTGGCTGGGTAATCACGCCGCAGTCGCGCGCCGGACTCAAGTTCGATGCGCTGATGCAAGGCAATCGCAAATTCTTGAATCTGATTCGCGGCGAGTTTCAATCCGCGTGGGTCGAAGACCATTTCCAATGGGAGGATCATGACACGCTGGAATGTTGGACCACGCTCACATTTCTTGCCGCCGAATACCGCGAGCTGGATTGGGGCACGCTGGTGCTCGGACAATCGTACCGCAATCCCGCGCTCGTCGCCAAGATGGCGGCGGTGTTGCAGAATCTCACGAACGGACGATTGGTCTTTGGCATCGGCGCAGGTTGGAAGGAAGATGAATATCGCGCGTACGGTTGGGACTATTCACCCGCGCGCGAACGCATCGAACAATTAGCCGAGGCAGTGCAGCTTACACGCGCGCTGTGGACGCAAACGCCCGCAACCTTTCGCGGAAAATATTACTCGGTCGAGAACGCGTACTGCGAGCCCAAGCCCAATCCCTTGCCGCCGTTGATGATCGGCGGCAACGGCGACCAGACCTTGCGCGTCGCAGCGCAGTACGCCGACTGGTGGAATGCCGCCTTCCCGCCGCCCGAAAAATTTGCGCGCCTGTCTGTGCGGCTCGATGAGCACTGCGCGAGTTTCCAGCGCGAACCTGCTTCGCTTCGCAAGACGCTGTTCGCCTTTGTCTCGGTGAACGAGGATGCGGCGAAAGTGACGCGGCGCGACGATTTGCATGTGGTCGCGGGTTCAGCCGATCAGGTCACGCGCGAGTTGGAGCGATATCGCGCGCTGGGCGCGGATTATTTTATTTTGCGTGTTGTGGATTTTCCAGAGACGCAAGGGCTCGAGCTTTTTCTGGAGCGCGTGGCGCCGCGATTGTAGAGTCGAGCGTACGAAAATAAAAACGCGGTGAGGGTTATTAGCCCTCACCGCCTCGCATTTACTCTGATTGAGGGTGCTGGAAATTTTTCCGGCACCCTCTTTTTTTCTATCGCAATCGTCACGGATTTCAAGATACCGCGATGCGATGTATCTCAAGCCTTATGGGATGACCACCCTTGTGATCTGGTTGGACCAGTTGGCTAAGAGGGTGCGCGTGTTGCCACAGCGGAAGTTAGAACCCAGCCATTCATCGTAGGTGCAGGTCTGGTGAATGTCCTCATTCGCCAGCCAGATGGAATGTCCGACCACCACGCCGGTGGCATAATCACCCCAGCGCGGGCGAGGGCTAATATCGGGATATTCGGAGAATCCGTCTTGAGGACCGTCGCCGAGATGCGCGATGTGAATGGCGTGATCGGGAACAGCCAGATTGAGGTCAAAGTCCACGTACGCCGCGCTCGGATAGTAATCGGTGCCGACGAGCGTCACGCCCATTTCGCCCTTGCCGGTCGGAAGCAGTGTCGTGGCGGGATACATCACGTTGTTGTTCGCCGCGGCGACATAGCCCTGTTTGTAGAGTGTGCCATAGTACGGGGCGACATTATGTGGGTTGACGGAGAAGTAGGCGATGCCGTCCTTGTCCAGCCCACCGACATTGACGAATGTGTTGAGTGCGCCGGTGACTTTGCCCTCAGCGAACACCGTCTGCATCATACGAGTGTC
Organism: Anaerolineae bacterium; assembly: GCA_038253185.1. Taxonomy (GTDB): domain Bacteria; phylum Chloroflexota; class Anaerolineae; order UBA4142; family SHND01; genus JBBSHK01. The sequence continues at coordinate 4,548 of JBBSHK010000013.1, forward strand.
GTCGGGATTGAGTTTGCCTTCGACCGTAGCCGGATTGTATGCGCCGCGGAACAGAGGAGGACCGCAGGTTATGTCGCGCAGACATTGTCCTAACGGGAGATTGCTAGTACCCCCAGAGCCCTGCTCCGCCTTTTGCTCAGCGTACACCGGCTCTACATAGAGCTCGGACCTTATCACATTGTAGGCGAGGTTCGGGACGCCGTTCACATCCAGCGCGCGGGTGTGACTCAAAGCCCAGAAGATGATCTCATTGGAGGAGCTGCCGCCGGGGACGCCGTTCGCCTCTTCGCCGGAATCGGAGCTGAGCATGTACTCAGTGCCGCCTCTGGCGGTCTCGTAGATCGCTGCGGGTGAGACGGCGGGACGAATTGTGAACGCGTTAAAGGTATTGCCTGCGGGACCGCCCGCGAGCAGATTGTCATAGTGCACAAAGAAAACGGACGATGCGCCCGCCGCCAGCTGGCGCTTGGAAAAGGCATAGAGCTGCGCGGTCTTGAACTCGGGACCGAATAATGAATATTCGTTGGTCGTGATGTAGAAACCGTACTTGTCGGCGCCGATCTGGGGATAGTCGCCGATGCAGTAGCCGACGCTGCAACCATGATCCGGCTGACCGTTAGTGCCATTGTCTTCGGCGGACACTTTATAGATATTCCATGTGCCGGTCGGGTCGGGCGTCTGGCTCACCGCGATGTCGAGATGATTACCACCCGTGAAAGCGCCGTTCGAAGGATTTGTGTCCAACGTCAGCACGACGTGGAACCATCGCTGCGTGTCCGGATCATAGTAACAACTCGGATCGGTGACGAAGGGACCATACACTCTGGTCGAGCGGTTGATCGCCGATGGGTAGCCGTAGAACTTGTTGAGCGAAATCGGAACAGTCACCGGCGCGCCGGATGGACTATATATGCGGAGCACGTCGTTGACCGTCTCCATCACAAAGCTCGCATTCGCGCACAAGCCACCGTCCGGCGGCTCCAATGAAAACTGGTTTCCATTGTCCGCCTCAAAGCGATTCTGGAAATGGTTCAGCCCTTCGAAGGTGGTTAGCCCGGTATAGGGCGCGATCGCATTCGCGCCTGTGACCGGCGCAGCCACGCTCGGAGAGGATGGAGCATTCTGACGGCTGAGACTGCGGTTGGTGGGCAGCTGAACCTGTTTGTGCGCGGATCCTCCCTGAGGGGAATTATCAGGACCAAAACTCTGAGGAAACTCGGGGTCAGCGACATCGCCACCGCTGCCCACGGGACCGGTAAAGTCCGGAGTGTAGGCGTGGACGAGCGAGACTTGTCCCGGATGGGCAACCCCCGCTGGCGTCTCACTGGTAGCTGCACTCGGCGCTGCCGCGCTTGCGATTGGCGTCGCGCCGCTCACCGAGAATAACGCCACAGCGCTGAACATGACTGCGATGATCAGCGCGAAGGTCAAAACTTTATTGGATTTCATTCTGCTCCCTTTCAAATTGGTTGGATGTTTTCATTCGCCAAGAAAATCGAGACACAACATTCAGTGTATTCGAATTCCATCACCTCCTTCTATCAACAGAAAACAATACCCAATGTGCAACTCTTTTTGTCATTTCGAACAAAGTGAGAAATCTCGATGCGCCTCACGCTGAGATTTCTCGTCGCAGACTGCGCTCCTCGAAATGACAATTGAAAACGCGAATAAGTTGCACATTGCGTAAAACAATTTGTCACAGTGAAAAAAATAAAGAGGATCCGTCGCGGCTATCAAGTTTATGCGGCAGTTGTGATTCGAGCTCGAGAGTTCCTGATGGGGCAGTGAGTGAGGGCTAGAAAGCGGAACATTCGTGCATCCTTTTACTCTTTTTTTCAATTCTTGTCAACACCACACTTGGGGGATTGTCTAAACCCGAAAGGAGACAAGTCGTCATTTCGACGGGTGCGCTCACGTGGTGAGCGCCAGCGAGAGAGAAATCTCTGAGCAGACCGGAGATTTCTCGCTGCGCTCGAAATGACAAAATACTTTCATCTGTTGGAGTTTAGACAATCCCCTTTGGTAGAGCGGCTGAGCGCGAGGAGATAAAAGGCCGTAGGAGTTGTGTGTCACTCTGAGCGCAGCGAACAATCTCGGGTCGGCTCGACTACGGATTCTTCGCTGCGCACCGCAGATGACATCAAGCCGGACTCGGACTGCGCCCTGGAATGTTTCAGACTTGGCGTTGACAAGCACGCGTGAGTTGATATAGAATCTATATGATTTGATGCACGAACCTGTGGCACAATGGCGCGCGATAATTTTTCAGTTTTACCCGCCCCGAGTTGATTCACTGCCCTCAGACCTCCAATTGTCGAGCACCTCCGATTCAGGTCGAACCTAAATTTGGAAGATAGACAGCGCGCACTTTATCATCGCAATCACCCGCGTTATCTCTATCGGAAGGAGGACCAATAAGACGATTATCGAGCTGTCGCTATCCTGCGGAACATTACCCACCCGCTGATTCTAGAAGAAGGAGCATTATGAAATTCCGAATCTTGGCAGCGATCCCGCTGCTCATCACTCTGGTGTTGATCGTGACCATGCGTCCGACGACCGTCACGGCAACTCCTTCCATTTGGGATAAGCTTAGCGCAAAGCAGCGCACCCTCTTGTCCGGCTTTGCGGAGTTTGAATTGAATCCGGCAAATGCCGCCACGGCAAATCAATTGTCCGGCTTTGCTCCGCAATCTCCTTTGGCGCTTTCGACCAGCTACTTCCCCACCAACGACAAAGGTTGCCACAAACTGAACGGTACCAATGTTCAGGTCAACCAAAACTGTCTGAACCTAACTGACCCCGACCTTCAAGGGCGCGGGCAGGCGGAGAATGAAACCTCCATCGCGGCAGATCGTTACAATCCGCAGCATATCATGGCAAGCTATAACGATTATCGCCGCGGTGATGGCGGCTGCTATGGCAGCTATACTCTGGATGGCGGCAACCACTGGTTCGACACCACCATTCCGTTTTCATTCACGCGTGCGGGCACGACCTTTTCCGGCGGAAGCCGACAGTACTGGCAAGCCGGCGGCGATACCTCCGTCGCGTGGGATACAAAAGGCAACGTCTACCTTTCATGTCAGGTATTCAATCGCGGCAAACCACCGACGACCAATCCCGATTTGTCGAGCGCGCTCCTGCTCTTCCGCTCGACGCAGAACGACGGTGCCTCGTGGAACTTCCCCGCCCGTTACGTAGAGAAGAGCGCAGACCTGAATGGAACGGGAATCTCGCCGTTTGAGGACAAGCAGTTGATGACGGTTGACAATCACAAGGGCAGCCCGTTCCAGGATCGCGTCTACGTCTCGTGGACCGAGTTTACCGCGAGCGGCACCGCCTTCATCTACGAATCCTACTCCGCCGATTACGGTGAAACTTTCAGCGCACGCGTCCTCGTGAGTACTCCTAACGCCTCACTGTGCACGGTCAACTATGGCATCGGCGGCGCTAACGATTGCAACGCGAACCAATTCTCGCAGCCGTTCACCGGACCCGATGGCGCGCTCTACGTCGTCTGGGTAAACTTTAACAATCCGGAGGCGGCAGGCAATACCCCTGACAATCGCAACCAGATCCTGCTCGCCAAGTCCACCGACGGCGGTGCCACCTTTGGTCCTTCGCTCAAAGTCGCGGACTATTACGATTTGCCAGACTGCCCGACCTACACCGGAAAAAATGCTGGACGTGCCTGCGTGCCGACCAAGGGCTCGACCCAGAATTCGTACTTCCGCGCGACGAACTATCCGTCCGGCGTGGTGAATCCGAAGAATGCGAGTCAGGTGATGGTGGCATTTGGCTCGTACATCAACCAGCACTCGAAGGAGAGCAACGGTTGCGTTCCCACCGGCTTTTCAGGGTTCGGACTCAATACCTACACCGGGGTCACTACGCCGGGCGCGTGCAACAACGACATCCTGCTCAGTGTCTCCAACGACGGCGGCGCGAGCTTTACCGGCACGACAGTTGATCCGCGCAACCTGCGGACCGTCGGACCCGCGACCGCCACCGACCAGTTCTGGCAGTGGATCGATATGACGGCGGGGGGGAAGGTAGCAATCTCCTACTTTGATCGTCAATATGGCAACGACGAGCTCAACGGCTTTTCTGACGTGAGTCTTTCGTCCTCCAGCGATCTCAGCAGTTGGACCATTCAGCGCGCGACCTCCTCCTCGATGCCGCCGCCCACGCAGTTCAGTGGGACATTCTACGGCGACTATACCGGCTTGACGGCGGTCCACGTTGGCGTCGGCGTCGATTACGCGTATCCTCTCTGGATGGACACGCGCGAAAAAGATCTGTTCCTGTGTCCTGGCACCGCGGCTCCGGGCGTACCGCCACAGGTCTGCACCGCGACCTCCACCAACGCGGCGTTTGCCAACGACCAGAATGCCTACACCCAGCGCTTGACGCTACCTTAAGAAATTGCACCACAACGTCAAGAGGCTCTGGAGAATTCCAGAGCCTCTTTTTTTGGCGGTCAATCTTCGCGGATGAATTCCGCTGTTCACAATTTACTGCGTTGCCCGCACAGACGCGAGCATCGCGTTGAAAATTTGGAGGTCGGGACGACGCGCGCTCAGCGCGAGAAAGGAGTGTGTGCCGTTCGGCAAGGTCACATCGAGATTCGCGATGTAAACACCAGAAATGGTATCGAGACAAAGATTCACGCGAACGCCATACCCATTTGCGCTCTCCGTACAGCGCATGTTCGGAAGATCGTCCTCCTGCGCGGCTTGCGGTCCGAGACGGATACTGCGTCCATCCGGCGATGTAAAAATTACGTCAATCCCTTGCTCGCGCACCGTCCAGTCCGCCGGGTAATCAATCGCGATCTGCCACGCCGCGCTGACAAAAGTTTTCCAACCGGCGCTTGACAGTGCGGTGGCTTTTGCTGCCGCAGTGGCAGGACTTGGCATGCGCGTTGGCGGTATCACCACTGAGGGAATCACATTCGGCGGCGCGCCGCTTTTCGGCGTACTGCTCGGCGCGGCAATTGAACTCGCGCGCGGTAACGTTACAGTCTCAGTCGCGCTGGCGGTTTGGGTTGCAGTCGGAGAAAGCGTGAGCGTTGGCTGTACTATCGCAGTGGTAATTGAGGGGAGCACTGGCGTCGTGATCGCAACATTCGCCGACGGGGAACACGCGCCGGTCCCCAGCGCCAGCAGAAGGAGCGTGAATAATCTTTGGCTGTGAGTTCGCTCGATCATGGCAGTCTTACCAGCCACAGGTTGGAATCCTGCGCGCTGACGAAGACAATTTTACTACCGTCTGGTGAGATCGCCCAATCGCCATTCGCAATCTTGAATGAGGTTGTACCAGGATTGGTCAACGCGCGCCTCGCGCCAGTGTCGGCATCGTATTCAAAGAACGCGTGACTCGCCGCGCCTAACTCAACCGGCACATAAATCAGCCGATGCTCGTCGCGCCACTGGAACGCGCTGAAAAAATTTAGCTTGCTGCGCGCAGTGCCATCGGAGCGAATCAGCCACAGACCATCTTGCGACGCATCCTCGTCGTAAAGAATCGTGTAGGCGATCCAATTGCCCCCGCGCGACGGCACCCCCGCGCGCAGACGGTCAGACCGGGCTAATTCTTTGGTGCCCCCATCCGCCAGTGAAAACGTGTAGAGTAAAATGTCTTGTGAATCGCGCGACGCGCGCTGTGTCATCAACAGATGTTGCTCATCGAGCCACCCGCTCGCGCCGCCGCGTAGCGCGGTCGTTAATTTCCGCGCGCCCGTGCCGTCAAGGTTCGCGAGCATCACATTCGTCACGCGATTCTCTATCGGGAAAACAAAATCCGACGTTTCGTTCCAGACGACGCGCGTGCGGTCGGGTGAGAGCGACACAGGACGATTCTGCGTGCGAAGGCGCGATTGTTTACCCTCGTGTTCAATCACCGTGAACTCGCCCTCGAAAGAGAACGCGTACTTTAGATCGCTGGTATAAAACGCGACACGGTCAGTTATTAATTTTGGCACAGACGGAGAGTTAGCATTCACCTCCACGCCATAAATCCCGCTCGGCGACTGCGCGTTGGGTTTGTCAATGAACAACACTTGCTGCGAGTCGGCGGACCAGAACGGCTGCACGCAGCATCCGCCTTGCGTCAATTGCGTGAGCGCAGGCGTCGGCGTGACAGTCGGCGCGAGCGTTGGCACGATTGTCGCGCTCGGAGCGGGCAGCGTCGCGCGCGGCGCGGGTGTGATGATAGGCGATGGTGTTGGCGCGGCGCTCGCCAGTTCGATTGGCGTTGCTGGTTTTTCAATCGTGCTTGGCGCGACAATCGTCGGCGTGGGGGAAGTGCACGCGTTCAAAATCACGAGCAAGCACAGCGCGAAAACTTTTTTCATCGCGAATTCGGGGCGGGGGGCCAGGGACGCGCGAAATTATTGAGCAGCGGACCCGCGCCGTTCGACTCCGGCTGATCGTAAATGGATTGCCACTGGCGCGGGTTGTCGAGATTGCGCTCAAAGCCGCGACCAAAAGAACTCGTCAGCGCGATCGAATCCCAATCCGCCTCGATCAAATTCACCGGATTGTAAAAATGCGAATAGGTGTTATCGCGAATTTCAAGGTGCAAGTGCGGACGCGAATAACAAGTGCCGTCCGGATCGCCGCTAAGCGCGACAGGCTGTCCCTTTTTCACCACCTGCCCGCGCGGGAGTTTCGGTCGTTCGAGCAAATGTCCGTACATCGAGGAGTAACCGTTCGGATGATCGACCATCAAATTGTGCGGACCGGAGAGCCAGGGTCCGTCGCCGCCGCCGACCACGCCATCGCCAATCGCGACGACGGTCGTGCCGCAGCGCGCGCCGAGATCAACACCAAAGTGAAGCCCCTGTCCCATGCTGTAAAAATTTAGGCGTTGAACGTAGGCAAAGGTGGTGTTGCCGTACCATTGCACCATCACCCACGTGGTCGGACCCGGCGGCGCGGTGAACGGCAAGCTGAACGGTCTTGAACTCTGCGCCGAAACATCATCCGATGTTTGAAAACTTGCACCGCTCAGCAAGAGCAAAACAAGCGCCGCTAAAATAATTCGACTGGGCATACTCTGTATTATAGCGCATCAAAAATTTTCAGCACGAAGGGGTGCCTCACACCTTCACTGGCGCGAGCACTGCCGGACGCGCCAGCGGCAGCGCGAGCCAGTACCACACTTGCAACGGGTTCGCGCCGTCGAGCCGCGCGGACTCGTACAGATCGCGCGGCACGCGCGCGAACGCGAGATAAAACAGCAGCACATAAAAAGGACTGGTGCCCATCACCGCGGGCGCCCTCAGAGCTGTGAGCGTATCGGCGATGCCGAGCTGATTGAAAATAAAAAAGCGCGGCACCCACAAGATGGAACCCGGGACCAAGAGCAGCGCGATGCTGACTGTCAGCAGTGCCATTTGCGCGCGCCGCGCCAATTGCGCGATTGCCAAGCCCGCCCACGAGGCAAAGAGTTATAGAGTGCGCGCTGGAACAAGCGGTCAGATAAAAAATTTCGAAAGTTGGCGAAATCATTCCACTGCGGCGCAGAAAAAATATCGTACTGAGTAAAGCTCAATGCCACCGTAATCAAAGTAGGAATCACGACGAGCAAAGTAATGCCCGCCAGGTACGGTAGGAGCAGCAGGTAAAGCTGCGAGCGATAATTGAAACGAGTCGCTAAAAGTTTTTGCAGGAACATCAATGTGGACTCGCGCAATTCACTTGTTTCACACAACTATACAGGAGACAACAGAATGTGGTTTCGTCGGGGTGAAGCATGCTTCGCCCCTGCCCCGCTCTTGCTATCACGGTTCCGACCGGAGGGTTAGTTCGGATAAAGCCTAGGCGGTACACCGTACTCGCCAAGCGCCTTACACATTGTTTTCAAACGAGTCGAGTACGCGCGAATTGAAAACGGGGCAACGTCCAGTGCGCGCTCACTTGGAGCATCAGGACGCGGGGTTCAGTGGTGTGAAGGATCAGCGCGTAGAGGTTCGAGCGCCACTTTGATTCCGGCTCACTCATCGCGGCGAACCATTGGCGTTCGCTTCCGGTCGTATCTCCAACCGGTATGGAGCGTTGGTCATCGGCAATAATACCTGACCATCGGCTAATCGCAGATCAAAAGTCTTGCTGCTATCGCCGGCGCCCACCGTCAGAGCCGCGGGCAGTCCCTCCGATTCGCCTTCGCGTGTGATCCGGTGCGCCCACACCTTCAGACTTTTGGTAGCGTTCGCGGGGAGATCAAATTTAAGCGCCCGCAGTGCAGCGAATTGCGGGATGTTGTCGGCGGACGCGCGCGCATGCTGCGCGCCTTCAGGATAATCGAGTTCGACATTCACCGCTGCGGCTTGACCATTCACGACCACATTAAAGCTGGCAAGTCCGGCGTTGCGTTGATCGATTATTAATTCGACCACTGTCTGTGATTCAAAAATTCCGCGACGCATCATCACCACCGTCGCGACTAGAATGATGCCGCCCACCAGCAGCGCGGCGAACCGTTCCGGCAAGTCCTGCCAGATAAAAATTCCATAAGCAAAGACGAGCGCGAGAAACAGCACATAAATCCCAACCATTAGGAGCGGATTACCGAGAAAGCTATAGACCACGTTCGGCACCAATTCGCCCTTGCGACGGCTTGCGAGCAAGAGCAGCACCGGCAAGACGCCGACGATGAGCGATACGATCAGCACGCCCGCAAAACTGACCGAGGCGGTGAACGATTCGGCGTGATTCAGTAAAAGCCCTTCAGTGAATAAAAAAATAATCAGGATAGGACTGTAAGCGAGTAAAAATCTCGCGCGCTCGCCCGCGATGACGTTCGTCGCGCCTCCGTCCAGCGCTTCACGACCGGGAAGCGCCACTTGTGCGCGGTGCAATAATTTTTCGATATGCTGATGTCCCTCGTAATTCAAACTCAACGAGGTCGCGACCTGAAGCCGGGCGTGCTCTTCAGTCGCGTCGAGAATCTCGAACTCGAGTCGAATGTTGGTCGCATTGAGTTCAGGCAATCGCGCGAGCAATTCTTTGCCGTCCCACGCGGCAGCGGTTTGAATTTCTTGCTCGAAAGAATTGCTGTTGGAATGTACCCTCATCGAGAAGCGACAGAGGGTTGGCTCATCCGCCTTAAGACCCAAATACATCAGGCTGATCTGAAAGCGTTGAGCGGGCTTGCCCCGTAAATGAAACAGCAGCCGAGCATTACCTTTGGGAAGCAGCAAGACCGGTTTATGAGGTGACGGAATTCGCTCGCGCATCAAGTTCAATAACGCGAGCGAATATTGCACGGAGGCAATGCCCATCGCCAGCACTGCGTAGATAGAACCGATGACATTGATACTTGGACCGATCTGGTTCGCAAGTGGACGGATGGTCGTCCCCGTTTCGGCTGCCAGCACCCGGGAGGGGACTGCGCCGCCGACGGCAAATTCCCACAGCGAATACAGGAACACCGCGACGACCATCGCCGCGACGCTGCCCCACAGCAGCGAGCGTCCGCTCGGATCGCGATTGAGCACAACGCGCGCACTCGTCGCCACCGACGTTTGACCTGCCATCGCGACCACGATCGCGCCAAAGACCAAGCCGAGCGTCGTCGCATCAAACGAAGTGAAGAGCGATGGATTGGCGTACAAAAGATTCTCGACGCGCAGATGCATCAGCGCCAGCGCCGAGAGCACCAGAATCAAAATAATATTGACGCCACCAATGAGCATCGAGGACGCAATCGTCGCGTTAAGCGTGCCACGCGTGAGAAAATAGAGACCGACGAGAAAAAGTACCGCCGCCCAGAATTCAACCGGCACTCCGGTCGCATCGCCGAGCGCGCGCGAAAAACCAATATAGTAAACCAGCAGCACGAGCACCGCGAAACTGGTGAGCACCAAGGTTAACAAGAGCGATCCGGCGCTGCCCAAATAATCTGCCACCACGCGCCCGATGTAGGCGTGACCATAGCGAATCACACCGCTGCGCGTAACCGCCTCTGCCATATACGCCATCGTGAGCATACTGATAAAACCGAACACCACGATCGCGGCGATTCCGAGAAGCGGTCCGAGAGTTGAGACGGCGATGGGCAGCGCCAAAATTCCCGCGCCTACGGTGCTCGTCAGCGTCAACGCGAATGCGGTCCAAAATGGCGGCAGCGTTTCCAGCCGGTGCGAAAGCGCCGACCACGCATAATGCAGGCGATGAGTGAACGCGAGGTCAGGCGTAAAAATTTTTTCGAGCCGCGCGCCGTAACTCTGTTGGTACGCTTGCTTGACCACCGCCTCGTCGAGACCCACCGCCGCGCGGAGTTGCGGCAGCGAGTCGCGATGCAAAATATATTTCTCGCTCAACGCGTGCGCGAGCGAGGCGCGGATGTGCGGCTCTGGTGGAACGAGGTCTGCCCACTGCGGCGCGTAGCGTTCGAGGTCTTGAATGTGCACGCGCACGGGTGGCGCGTGCCCCAGCGCGAGCGCGTGCAAAAAAGCGAGTTGGCGCGTGCGCGCGGTGTGCTCGGAGACCCAGTGCTGCACCTCGTGATGGGACTGCGCCATCAGACGCGCGGCACGGCTCTCGATTAAAAACAACCGTGTGCTTGCTTCATCGGGCGGCGGAGTGCTCAGTGCCGCGGGCGCGGGTTGTGAGGATGACATTGGCTTTGCCTTGCCGATTCATCTTATACATTTACGTCCGCGCGTCAATGGGTGCGGGCAATGGCTCTGCGCGGAAAAGAAAAAAACGCCGGAAGGCGTTTATTCCTCGGCTGGGTTGATTCAGATCAACCACTTGCCGTTTTCTTGCACCAACTCGTTATCAAGAAAAATTTTTCCGTTCAGTCTCAA
>JBBSHK010000014.1:0-15304 GCA_038253185.1 Anaerolineae bacterium
AACGAAATCTTTTTGTACAATCCGACGCTGAAAAGAAAGGCGTACTCCTTCTCCATCTCTTCGAGTCCGCTGCCGAGCGCGAACAGAAAGTTGAGCTTTTCAAAATGCTGCATCAAGTGGCGCAAGTAATCAAATACTTGCGTGTCCAATTTCCCTGCCTGCACTTGCTCTTGTAAGCGGATTGCCTCGTCGAGCATCAATAAGAGATGGCGGTCGCCGATGGCAGAAAACACCTGCTGCAAAAATTCATTTTCAAAATAGCTGCGCGGTTCGGGCTTGAAATCCTCGCGCTGGGGTCGCGGCAGCTCGATTTGATAATTGCGCCGCAGGATGCGCGTTATAGAGCTTGCCAGTTCCCACAGAAAACCGTCAAGTCCTTCGAGCGCGAGTCCGTGCAAGTCGATAAAGATGCAGAGATAGCGGGCGTCGAGCTGGCGGCTCATCTGATAGAGCGCCGAGGTTTTGCCGGTACGGCGTTGACCATAGAGGATGATGACGTTGTCGCGATGCTTGCCGATCAGTGCCTGACGCACGAACGCGAAAACATCGCCGCGCCCAAAAAACATCTCGGGACCGGTCACGGGATTACCGGCGATATACGGATTGATTACCTGGGGCATACCGTTTGTATTTCTTTCGGAGGCACACCACTGATAAGACGCTTGCGATGCAAGAAAAGTGTCACGACGTTTTCTCTGCGAGGTTCAACTTTGATCGGAGGGAGCACGTGTGTCAAGACTGGCGCCAACACAGGGTCTCGGTCGGGAATGAAGAAAAATCCAAACCCGAGCTGTCGGCGCGCGTCGGGCTGCTCTGGTCGCGACCAGAGCAATTGCGTGCAGTAGCATCACCCCCCGCTAATCGCCATGATGATTCTCACCGTGTCGTCGGGTTGCAATGCCATTGCCAAATTTTCCGCGACGCGTTGGTTCACAAACAAGCGCACGTGCTCGCGGATTTGGTCTTGCTCATTAATGACGCGAAAGCGCAAGCCGGGATAGTGCTGCTCCAACTGCGCGAATATTTCCGTCAGTGTCGCGCCCTCTACTTCGACGGCGCGTGCGCCGTTGGTGTACGAGCGCAGCGGTGTGGGGATGGTGATTTGCATATCGGTCTCATGAAATGTTGAACCACAGCCTGCCTTGGCGCTTTTCCAGCAGACCCCGCTGGACGGGGCAGCCGCCTTAAAGCGGCAGTCCAAGGAGACACGGAGCGCACAGAGAAAATGGTAAGGTTTATTCCTGCTCCGTGTCTCTGTGGTGAAAACTATTCAAACTCTTCTGCGACTTCGAGGGAATAAATCTCCGGCAGATGATCGGCGATGCGCGTCCAACTATCGCCTTCGTCGCGACTCGCCCACACTTCGCCGCCGGTCGTACCGAAATAGACGCCGACCGGAGCGTGTGTGTCTGACATCATACTCTGACGCTTGACGCTGAACCAGCCATCTTTTTTCGGCAGACCCTTGTCTTGACGCTTCCACTTTTTTCCGCCGTTGCGCGTGATGTAGGTCGCGGGCTTGCCATTTGGTGTGACGCGACCGAGCGGGAAACCTCCATCGAGCGGCATCGCCCATACCGTATCGGGATCGCGCGGATGCAGTACGATGGGGAATGAATAATCGCTGATATTATTTTCCTTCGGCAAATTTTCGCCAATGCGCGTCCACACGCCTTCGCCGCGATCCATGCGATAGATGCCGCAGTGCGTTTGCGTGTAAAGGCGATCCGGCATCAGTAGATGCATCCTCATACAGTGCGGATCATGTCCGTATTCGGCGTAGGGATCCGGCAGGAATTCCGACCAGAGTCCTTTCTGCACAGGATGCCAATCCGCGCCCTTGTCCGTACTTTCAAAAACGCCGCCGCCGGACAAACTGATATACATATGCGCGGAATCGCGCGGGTCGATCATAATCGAGTGCAGCGTCGCGCCATCGGGCGGACCTTCGTCATCGGGACCTGCCCACACTTGGCGCAATGGATGCTCGTTGAATCCTTTGACCTCGTCCCACGTCACGCCGCCGTCTTCCGAGCGAAAGAGACCTTGCGGCGAAGTGCCTACGTACCACACATCCGTTTCGCTCACGTGCCCCGGCGTCAACCAAAAATTGTGATCCAACACGCGTCCCTTGGCACCCTCGGCTGCTTTGGGGAACGCGGGCGGCTTGGCGGCTTCCTTCCAGGTTTTACCGAAATCGGTGGAGCGAAAAATAGTTGGACCGAGATGCCCGGTGCGCGCACACAGCAGCATCGTTTTTCTGTCGCGTGGATCGAGCACGACGTGATGAATGATGTTACCGACGAACATACTATCGGAGAGTTTCCATTTCTCGCGCGATTTATCGCCGCGCAAAATGAACGCGCCTTTGCGCGTGCCGATGAGGAGAGCCAGCGCGCCTTTGGTCGGATTGGGCGCGGCGAGTGTAGCGGAAGTTGCTTTTTGTTTTGCCACGAGAGCCTCCTTTGAAATTATCTTCACATGCATTATACAATATTTTCCGAACCTTTGTTCTAGCTCGTCCCTTAAAAATTTCCGCGCAGAAACGCGCGCTGTTGTGACTGTTCGACATACATATGGTGGACGATAGGCAGCTAGTCCACAACTCATTTCAAAAATGAAATTTCTTGTTAGAAATTGCGCGGCGCTTTGTCATTCGGACTCGTTCCCCCGTGTGGAATCGGGTTTTTGAAATGAGTTGCAGATGATCGGCGCGGGTCCGACCGAGACCGATGCGCTCGTTGAATTCCTTGCCCTCAGGATCAATTGTGAAAGTTCGTCTCTCCAGCCTCAATTCGCACCTTCAATCGATTTTCTGCAGGCGGATACGGACAACTCCAACGATCGTTGTACGCACAATAAGGATTGTACGCCAAATTGAAATCGACGCGCAAAAGGTTGCCACCCATCGCTTCCGGTTCAAGATAACGCCCCGCGCCGTAAGTTTCGTCAGACGCGGTCGCATCGACAAAGGGCACAAAGTACTCGCCGCCTCCATCCGCCGCTTCGTAAACTTGTAGCGTGACCATTTCCGTATCCACCGGAAAATGGATTTGTCCAACCTTGAAATAATCTTGCACGTCGCCCTTTGAAGTCTGCATTGGCACGCGCTCGGGTTGTTCAAATCGTTTCAGCGGTAGTTCAAAGCGCAACGCGTCGTTCTCAGGAAAATAATTCAGCCCCGCAAAATTTTTTCGCTGGTCGGACGCGAGTGGCGATTGAGAATGGTCGCGGAAAAAATCATCTTTCATTTTTCGGAATTCATCCAGCTCCGACATTACTTCCTCCACACGATTTCCACAAATTATACCATCAGCAATTCATTTGGAGGCTCGACGAACGCGCGAATTCAAGTTGCCGCTCTGGTTATTCACATCACTGTATAGGCTGTGGATAGGATTTTTAAGGATACGCCCGCGTGGTTGTATGGTATAATCCGCGTAAGCGATCGAACCCGAACGGGTTCGGTTTTCGCGAGCCGCACTTTAATTCCCTCACCGAAGGTTCGAGTGAGGGAAATTTTTCTGAATCACCACCCCACGCGATGAATCCTGAATTCGTGCACCTCCACGTCCATTCTGAATACAGCTTGCTCGACGGCTTGCCGCATCCGGCGGAACTGGCGCAGCGCGCGAAGGAATACAATCAACCCGCGCTGGCGCTTACCGATCACGGCACGATGTTTGCCGCGATTGAATTTCACGATGCGGCGAAAGCGGCGGGCGTCAAGCCGATCATTGGACTGGAAGCGTACCTCGCGGCGCGCGGCATGAAAGACCGAGATCAGAAACTCGACCGCAGTTCGTACCACCTGCTCTTACTCGCCGAAAACGAAACGGGTTACCACAACCTGATGAAGCTCGCCACCGCCGCGCAGCTCGAAGGTTTTTATTATTACCCACGCGTCGACAAGGAACTCCTCTCAAAACATTCGAAAGGAATTATCGCGACGAGCGGCTGCCTCGCCGCCGAGATTCCACAACTGCTGGTCGCGGGCAAACGCGACGCCGCGCGTCAAATGCTCGATTGGTATCGCGAAACTTTTAAGGATCGTTTTTACATCGAGTTGCAAGACCACCACATCGCGGATCTGAAAAAAGTCAATCAGGAATTGTTCGCGCTGGCGGAGGAATTCAATCTCAAGACCCTGGCGACGAACGATGTCCATTATTTGCAAGCGGATGATTGGTTCGCGCAGGACATTTTGCTTTGCATCCAGACGAACACGCTCGTGAATGCGACCGACCGCATGCGGATGGACGGGCGCGATTACTATTTCAAGTCCACCGAAGAAATGGCAGCGGCGTGGAGCGAACGACCCGACGCGCTCAAGAATACAATCGAAGTCGCGGAACGCTGCACGCTCGATCTCACCTCGCACGGTTATCATCTCCCAAATTTTCCGGTGCCCAATGGTTACACCGCGCAAAATTATCTGCGCGCGCTGTGTGAGCAGGGACTGGCGACGCGCTATGAAAACGTGAGCGGCGAAGTCCGTGAGCGGTTCGAGTACGAGCTGCGCGTCATTCACCAGATGGGCTTTGACACGTACTTTCTCATCGTGTGGGACTTGACGCGGTACGCCCACGAGAAACAGATCTGGTACAACGTGCGCGGCTCGGCGGCAAGCTCGATTGTGGCGTACTGCCTCGGCATCACGAATCTCGATCCGCTGCAGCATCGCCTCGTGTTCGAGCGCTTTCTCAATCCCGGTCGCATCTCGATGCCGGACATCGACCTCGATTTTCCCGATGATGCGCGCGAAGAGATGATTCGCTACACTGTCGAAAAGTACGGCAAAGAAAATGTCGCGCAGATTATTACCTTCGGGAAACTTTTGGCGAAAGCGGCGCTGCGCGATGTCGGGCGCGCGCTCGATTATCCTTTGAGCGAGGTGGACCGCGTGGCGAAACTCGTTCCGCTCGGTCCCGGGCAAACGATTGAGAACACGCTGGAAAATATTTCCGAGTTCCGCGAGCTGTACGAGTCGTCCGAGTACATCAAAAAATTGGTGGACAATGCCAAGCTGCTGGAAGGCGTGGCGCGTCACGCTTCGACGCACGCCGCGGGAGTGGTCGTCGCCGACAAACCGATTGTCGAATATACGCCGTTGCATCGTCCGACGCGCAACGCCGACACGGGTTTCGCGGTCACGCAATATCCGATGGGCGATCTCGAACATATCGGACTTTTGAAAATTGATTTTCTTGGACTCGCGACGCTTACGATTATGCGGCTCGCGTGTGAGTTGATCGAACAGCGACACGGTGTTCATTTTGACCTCACGAATGTTCCCGTTGAAGACGACGAAGCCTTCCGCTTACTCTCGCGCGGCGATGTAGTAGGCGTGTTCCAACTTGAAGGTGCGGGAATGAGACGCGTGATCACCGGCATGAAGCCAACGAAATTCGATCACATTGTCGCGGCGATTTCACTCTTCCGCCCGGGACCGATGGATTACATCCCGACCTACATCAAGCGCATGCACGGCGAAGAAAAAATCGAGTACGCGCATCCGTCGCTCGAACACATTCTCGCGGAAACGTACGGGGTGATGGTCTATCAGGAACAGATTCTGCGCATCGCGATGGACTGCTGCGGCTATTCCGGTCCCGACGCGGACTTGTTACGCAAAGCCGTGGGCAAAAAGAAGAAGGAAGAATTGCTCGCGCAGCAGGAACGATTCGTGAATGGCGCGATGGAACACGGCAACATTCCGCAGCCGGTGGCGGAGCAATTATTCGAAGACCTTAAATTTTTCGCGCGTTATGGATTCAACAAAGCGCACGCCGCCGATTACGCGGTGTTGACTTGCCAGACGGCGTACTTGAAAGCGCATTATCCGCGCGAATATATGACCGCGCTGTTCATCAGCGACACCGGCAACATTGACAAGATCGCGATCCTCGTGGCGGAAGCGCGGCGGATGGGGATTCTTGTTTTGCCGCCGGACATCCGTTACAGCAATGTGATTTTCACCATTGATGACGATGCGAAAGGCATCCGCTTCGCTCTGAGCGCGATCAAGAATGTCGGCGCGGGCGCGGTCGAGATCATCGTGAACGCGCGGCGCGAGGGCGATCCATTTACTTCGCTCGACGATTTTTGCCGCCGCGTGGACTTGCGCCAGATCAACCGGCGTGTGCTCGAATCGCTCATCAAGGCAGGGGCGTTCGACGGCTTTGGTTCGCGCGCGCAATTGCTGAAGGTGATCGAGCAGATGCTGGCGGTGAGCGCGTCAGCGCATCAGGCGAGCGCGCAGGGGCAAATGTCCTTTTTCGGCAGCGCGCTGCAAGCCGACACTTTTACACAAATGCCGAGAGTGCCTGAACTAGACAATCGCGAAAAATTGGAATCGGAAAAAGAATTGATGGGAGTGTACTTTTCTGAACATCCGCTGCTGCACATCGCGCAAACGGGGAAGGAATTTACCACCGCGTTCGTCGGCGAATTGAATGAAGAGTCGGAAGGTCACGTTGTCACGCTCGGCGGCATCATCACTGCTGTGCGTTCATTCAATACCAAAAAGGGCGATGCGATGGCCTTCTTTCAACTCGAAGACCCACAGGGCACGATTGAAGTCGTCGCGTTCCCGCGTGTGTTCGCCGAGGCGCGCGAATTAATTCGCAGCCAAGTCCTGGTACTGGTCAGCGGCAAAGTGCAAACGCGCGATCGCAAGATGGCAATTCTCGCGGACTCGGTCAGACCCTTCGCGCTGCCGCAAACGGGAACCGAAGCGAAGGCGGTTGCGAGCACGACACTTCACGCCGCGTCGCCAACTCCTCGACCTGCTCCGCCCAGCGCGCCGACAACTATCAGCGCAACTTTGCCGACATCAACGCCGCGCAAGACGGATGAGTACGGCGTGATTGACGATTGGCTGCCGCCGCCGGAAGAAATGGACTTTGACGCGCCATTTGATTCCGCCGCAGAATTTACTCCCGCGAGTACTGGAGTGGAGCCATCCGCGCCCGCCGCGCAAATAGAGCAGCCCCCTGAATCGAGCGCACCCAGCGTTACTCCGCGCGAGGAACCGCACGCGCAAGAACCACCTGCGCCTTTGCCTGAATTGAATCTCGCATCGGGCATCAAAATTCCGAGTAAAACGGCGATGGGCAATGGCGGCAACCGCGCTGATTCCAAGCCAAACAATCTGCCGCCCGCACGCTATAGCGGTGTCGCGCCAGCGGTCGCCGCGCGTGAACCGATGCCGACCTACGCCACGCGCATCGAAGGCGGGCGTGTGTTGCGAGTGCGCATTCGACGTTCGAGCGATGCCGAAGATGATATTCGCCGCATGCGCGAGTTGATCCGCCTCTTGCGGAGCGCGCAAGGTCCCGATCGCTTTTCTCTCATCGTACCCAATTCCGACGGTAACTTTCAGCTTGATTTTCCGAATTACTATACGGATTATGCCGCGCTGGCGGAGCGGCTCGACGAGATGATTTCCGAGTGGGGCGAGTTGGAAATTCAATAAGAGATTACATCAAAGGTTAGCCGCTAAAAGAAAAATCCGAGTACTCGATGATCAGTGCCCGGATTTTTTAATTTGCCTTCGCGCGGCGAGCCAAACTGGCGCTGCTTGGCTGACCGCTCGCGCTCGCTCCTCTCATCTGGCATATGTTTCACCTCACCATAATTCCATTGGATTAAAAAGAGGCGGCAGAATGAATCCTGCCGCCTCTTTTCCGAAACAGACTTTGGTTGAATGTTAGAACTGTGTTTTACGCGTTGATAGTTAGTTGATGTGAAGGGAGAACGAGCATTGACATATCGAGTGGCGTTCCGCCGGGCTTGGGCGGATTGCCACCGCCGCTCGGTGGGTTCACGTTGATGTTGGTATTGTTCGCCGGTGCCGGACTTGCCGCTCTGCCGCTAAAAATTCCCGAAGTGAACAGGAAATAAAGCACGGCAAGAAGCACGACCAAAACAATTACGACCGTGAGCATATTGATGCCTGCCGCGGCGGCGCGCCCACCACCCCCATCGCCCGCAGGCGGATTTACATTTACTTGTCCCATATCATTCCTCCTATCCGAATAAATGTTCTCGGAGAACAAAACTCTTTTGAACACATTGTCATTCTCTATAACGAAACCGCGACGCGGGCGTGATTGAAGTGATTAGAACCGGTCTCATAAATAACCACCAAGGCACCAAGATACAAAGATTCAATTATTTTCGCGTGGCTTTGCATCTTTATGTTTTTGCGAGATGGATTACGGTGACGAATAGTGCTGCTTTAATTTCGAACTTGGTGGTTGCGTAAAACGTGCGGAGTTGCGCTGACTATCGCGAATGCTAGGGCGCAAAAGGAGCACCAGTCGTTTGGCGGAGAAGCAAGTTAGTCGTGGGAACGAATCGTGCGACGGGTTTATCAGCGCAACTTGGCGAGAGCAGATACAATCCGCGCCCGTGTACGCGCGAGCGAGTGATCACACTGCGCGGCGGCGGCAAATTCAGCCTCCGCTTTCGCTTGGTCACCGCGCGTTTCATAAACGATCGCTTCAGCCAGATGAGCGTACGTCCAGTGCGGTGTCTGCTGTACCAGATTCTGCGCCAGCATGAATGCGGCGTCCCACGCCTGTGACTTGTCGCTCTCTCTCACTTGACGCGCGAACGCGAAACCGCGCTTGAGCTGCAACATCACTGCCAAGAGAGAGGCATCATCTGCGCCGAGTTGCTGAGCGTACATCGGCAACAGCTTAATCGCTTGATCGTACGCGGCGAGCGCGTCCGTGGCATCGTTCCCGCGCAGCGCGAGATCGCCGAGTTCGCTTTGCGCGTTCGCGTTCGCGGGCAACGCGCCCAGCGCGAGCTGGAATTCATTTTGCGCGGGGATCAATTTTTCCTGCTCGTAATAGACCTGACCGAGCGCCTCGTGCGTGAGCGAAGCGAATGCCGACGCGAGCGCCGGGTTCTGCAGCACCACTTGAAATTCGCGCGCTGCCTCGTCCAATTTGCCGCTGCGGAAAAAATAATTGCCGACGAATTGGTGCGCGAGCGCATCAGTCTGCGGCAGCGCGCGCAGATCCGCGTACACCTGCGCGGCGTCATCGTTCCGCCCCTGCGCCTCGTACAGCACGCCGAGCAGCGCGCGATACAAACTCGCGTTCGGGTTCAGCGCTGCCGCGCTATTCGCCTCCTGCGCGGCGGCGCTCAGGTTGCAGCGTTTGTATTCCACCCCCGCAAGCCCGAAATGCGCCTCGGCGCTGTTCGCTTTGATCACAAGCGCGGCGCGATATTGTTCCGCTGCTTGATCCAAGCGCTGAAGTTGCGCGAATAGATCGGCGAGCGCAAGTCGCGCCTGCCAATCCTGCGCGTCAAGGACAATTGCTTTTTGATATTCGGCAATCGCGTCGTCGCTGCGGGATTGCAGAGCATAGACGCGCGCGAGTTGGGCGTGAGCTGACGCGGTCTCGTTCCCCGACAACATTTGCTGATACTCTTTGATCGCCTCGTCGAACTTGGCTTGCGCCACGTAAGCATCTCCCAACGCGGAATGGGCGAGAGAATTTTTCGAATCGAGCGCGAGCGCTTTTTGATATTCCGCGACCGCCGCGTCCACACTTTGCTGCTCGGCATAGACCAAGCCGAGATAGACGTGAGTGTTGGCGTCCTCTTTCAGCGCGAGCGATTTTTGATACGCCGCAATCGCGTTGGCGTAGCGCTGCTGCTTCTCGTACGCGTTCCCCAGTGATGTAAAAGTGATCGCGTCATTCGGCGCGGGCTTGGCGGCGAGCTCCCATTCTTCCGCCGCTTTGACAAAAGCTCGCTGCTCGTAAAAGATTTGTCCGAGCGCGAAATGTGCCGGCGCGAAATCGGGACGTATCGCGATTGCGGAACGGAGTGAGTTGATCGCAGGACCGAATTGATTCTGCAAAAATTGTGTGACGCCGAGCAGATAAAGTGCGTCGGCATTTTGCGGCTCGACCGTCACCGCGGCTTGATATTCCATCGCCGCATTCGCAAAATCTTTTTGGCTGTCATAGACGCCCGCGAGCACGAGATGCGCCGAGCCGCTACACGCGGCGAGATTCGCGGACTGTTTCAGTTCCGCAATCGCGTCGGGAATTTTTTGGCTTTGCTGATAGAGGATGCCGAGCAGCAGATGCGCCGTTGGATTCTTGGGCTCGCGCGCGAGCCACGCTTTGTACTCGCGTTCGGCATTATCGAAATCCTTCTTGCCGGAATACGCTGCGCCCAGCCCGCGATGCACGCGCACCTCCTCGGGCGCGAGTTTCTGGGCTGCCTGATATTCCGCGAGCGCCTGATCGTACTCACCTGCCGCAATGTGATTGTCGCCCAGCGCGAGATGATTATTTACATCGCCGGAAGCGTCGGACGATGGCTGTCGCAGCGCGATAGCTTTTTCGCGCGACTGTTGCGCGAGATCACTTTTGCCGCTCGCCGCATAAACGGACGCGAGCTGTTCATACGACTCGGGGCGATTTGGCGCTAACTTTTGCGCCGCTTGAAATTCACTTATCGCTTGATCGTACTTGCCCGCTTGCTGATAGAGCGCGCCGAGCAAACCGTGCGCGTCCACCTCAGCTGGCTTCAACCGCGCGGCGGTCTGTGCTTCGCCTATCGCTTTGTCGAGCTGCGAAGCCGGCGCGCACAATTCGCTGTACGCGATGGCGAGATTGCGATGGGCTTCGTACAGGTCGGGCTTGAGCGAGAGTGCTTGTTCCAAATCGCGCGCAGCTTCACTGACGCGATTTTGTTCGTACAGTACGGTGGCGCGATGAAAATAAACGACCTCCTGCCCGACGAGTTCAAGTCCGCCCGACGCGGGCATCGCCAGCGCCTTGTCAAATAATTGCAGCGCGTGAGTCGAATCGCCGTTCCTGTAGAACGCGACGCCGAGAATCGCGCTCGCAATAAAACTGATCTGCTGCGGTCCATTTTTTACAAAGACGTCGAGGTCGGGCAGGTTGCTGAGGCGCCGCACATAATGCGAAACGTCGCGCGGGGTTGCGCTGCGCGGCGCGCAAGCTGCAGCACCAGGGCTTCCAGGTGCGCGTCGGTCGTTTTTTGCGCGTCACTGACCTGGTGCAGATCCAGCCCGTGCTGCTGCAGTTCGGCGCGCAGCTCGCGGAGTCCGACGCCGATCGCCGTAATCACTTTGGTCAAATCCATAAGCTCCCTCCTCAATTCTAGGATTGCGAGCAGGCACAACGCCAACCCGCACATCATATACAGCGCCAACGCCGCGAGTCCGTCGTACGCTGTCATTCCTCGACGATGGTGCCACGTAAACGCTCGGCAGCTTCTTTTACAATGACGCGAGCCGGCGCGCCGGCGTACTTGCTGCCGGCGAACCACTCTTGCAAAGTATTCAAGCGCTCCAGCAGCTCCGGATGCTCGCTCTGCCACCGACCGTCTTTGAGCGTAGCGCGCTGCCCCTCCACTTCGATCGTGTGCGGCAGCGACTTGGGCGCTGCCGGCACCCACGGCACGAACGTCGGAATCGTCCCGGCAGGCTGCGAGGCTGGCGGTGTGGTCGACTGAACAGTGCCGGGTGGGACCGACCCCACCTCACTTGTTCGCGGACGCCAGCCGGGTGGGACCGACACCAGGATCAGGTCACCAGCTTTCCAGCTAAAGTGTTCCTCGCGATCTTCGGGCGATCGCCGCGCAGCGGCGGCCAGGGCTGCCGAATCAGGTCTGTCGGTTGCAGTCGGCTTTACCTTCTTTTCCTCTTGCTCTTGCTTTTCCTCTTGCTCTTCCATACCACCTCCAGGAATTCGTTAATACAAGCGCTCCGCCACGTACTTGGGCGCAGGATCGGCGTCAACGATCGCACCGCCCAACTCTTTCACCACAAACTCCGCCGCGCTCATGTCCGGGTACGGGTCCGCCGGCCCGCTGCGAAACGACAGCATCACCGCGTCCACCAGCTCGAGGACATGTACTCGCTCGATCACGGGCTTCTCGTTCTTTGGATCCTCGAGCCGTTTGACCTCGAGCACAGTGCCGGTTCGTTGCTCGAGGTGAAAAGAATGTTCGAGGGTTTCACATCGCGATGAATCGCGCCGCGCGCGTGCGCGTAATCGAGCGCATTTGCCATCGCGTCGAGAATGCGCGCGCTCTGCTCGAACGACAACAGTTGTCCGCGCTCGCGCAATTCCTTCAACCGCGTTTGCAGCGAGCCGCCGTCGAGGTGCTCCGTCACCATGAACGGTTGGTTGTTCACCACGTCATAGTCATAGAGTTCGACGATGTGCGGATGCCGCAGCGACGCGACCAGTTTCGCCTCTTGCAAAAAGCGCTCCGCGAAACCTGCTTCGCTGGCGAATTGGGGCAGAATAATTTTGATGGCGACGTTGCGATCGAGGCGCGGGTCACGCGCGAGATAAACTTCCGCCATACCGCCGCGCCCGAGAAGTCGCGTGACGACGTACTTGCCAAAGGCGGGCGTGCTCATCGCGCCATCGTTCCCGTCGTACTCATTTCGTCAATTCCAACTTCAGGCGCATCTTGACATCATTATCCACAAACAGCGTGCCGTGATATTGCTGCACCGGATGAATTTCGGACGCCTCCATAATCGCGCTGCGTTCGGGAATCGTGCCGTCACCCGCGGGTTCGACATTAAAGTTCACTTTTTCCCAGCGCCCTTGCGAATCGCGCTGCACGCTCGCGCTCGTCACCGTCTTGAGACCATAACCGAAAATCGAAATGGTCGGCACACTCGAATGGGTTCCTAATTCGCGCCTGAACTCGCGCGCGTTTTCCAGCAACGGTCGCTGCTCTTGCGCGAGCCAGGATTCATCGGACAGCAGTTCAATTGCCGCGCCTGCTTGATCGGTCGCGCACGCGTAAGTGGGGAGAATTTGATTCAGCGAAGGAAACGTCGCGAGCACCTGGCGCATGCGCTCGCCCATCAAGCCGAACGGCAAAATGCTGAGTCCGGAAAATAACGCGACCATCGCGCGTGGAGTGCCCGCGTGAGGTCCGCCCAACAAAATCAGACGACCAACTTGGCGGTTACCTCCCAGATGCTCGACGTAGTAGCGTGTGACGAGGCAGCCGAGACTGTGGGCGATGATCGTTATCGGCGCGCCCACGTTCCAACGGTCGTTCGTTTCAGCCAGATGCCGCGACGGTTCGCGCACGTCCTGACGCCAATCGTACGCGAACTCGATCAGGTCTCGCTCGCGCGCGTAACCCAAACTTTCTTCCAAATTATCTCCGAGCCGATTGTACTCGTCCAGCTTGATCAGATTCGGCACGATCACAACTTCGCGCAGTACGCCGCGCGGCTCGATGGATTCCGTATCGGGCAGCCGCAGCATTTCGGGATGCGTAAAAAGCAGGCGCGGGTTGGGCCAGAGTCGCGTGTCGCCGCGCCATAATTCCGAACCCATAAAGCCGGGGACGATGACGACGGGACGTCGCGGTGAATTGGTCACACGCGCGGGCGCGTCGACCAGCGTCAAATCGTTGGAATCAATCGCGGGTTTGAATAGTAATTGCGCTGCGCCGATGCGAATCGTCTCGCTTTGCGTCAGCGTGTGCTCTTGAATCCGTTCTTCTCCCAGCCACGTGCCGTTGGTGCTGCGCAAATCGCGAATCAAAAAAGCTTCACCTGCGCGTTCGATGCGGGCATGGTGGCGCGAAACATCCGCGAGGTCGAGTTGGAGATCGTTGTCGGGCAGGCGACCGATGGTAAGCGCGTTAGAAGTCAGTGTCACTTCCCAGGTGCGCGCCGATGTGTGGACGACAAAGCTCGGCGCGCCAGTGTCATTCACTTGCGTTTGCACGGTCGCTTGTACGAGCGTCGCATCCAGTTCCGCTTCCGAATTGAGGGGTGTGATTTCCGTCGCGCTCTGAAGCGGCGTGGTCTCGTAACGCAGCGCGCTGTCTCCCAATACAATCACGTCGCCCGGCGACAGCGCGGCATCACTCACCCGCGCGCCATTGATGAAAGTGCCATTCGCGGAATCGAGATCAACAATGCGACAACCGCGCTCATCACATTGAATCCGCGCGTGCGTGCGTGAAACTTTCGCATCGCGCAGCACAATATCTTCGTTGGTCGCGCGACCGAGCGTGACAGGGGATTTTTCCAATGCGAATTCTTGCGAGTCCTCACCGCCGCGCGCGAGGACGAGCTTTCCGAAAGATGACACCGTGCAATTCTACAAGTTCTGCGAGTTTTCGCAAGACCGACTCGGTGACAAATGTCCCGTGACAAGACGAGATATGTCCTTGCAACAAGAGGACAACTGACACGTTACGCCGCGTGTGAAAAATGCGATACTGTTGCCAGAATTAAATTCAAAAAAGATTGTATCACTCTGGAGGAAAATAAAATGAGAGCAGTTAGTCTCAAGCGCAACCCCGAACTACAAGACCCGGGCATCGCCAAGTTCCTTTTCAACGATCGGCGCTTCTAGATCGTTCAATTGTATCTGCGAACGCTGTTGTTTCACGAGCAGCTTACCTGGCAGGGCGACGTCTTTGCGGTGCTGATGATTGCGCTGGGCGCCACGCTTTTTTCATCGTGGGTGTTTGGAATCATCAACAATCGCGAAATCGAAATCCGCCAACGTACCGAACAACTCGCCGCGCTGCACGATGCGGCGTTGGCATTGACGACCGAATTGGACCTCGGGCTGGTGCTGCAAAAAGTGGTGGACCTGAGCCGCGCGTTGGTGAATGCCAAGTACGGCGCGCTCGGCGTACTCGAGGACAACGGTGAATACATCGAGCAATTTATCACCTCCGGTATTACGCCCGAACAGCGCGCGCTTTTGGGCGAGCCACCGCGCCGGGGCAGCGCTTTGATGTCATCATTGATTGTCAGTAGCCGGGCGTGTGGGCGTTCCACTGTCACGTGCTCACCCACGCCGAATCACCTCACGGAATGTTCGGTATGGTCAGCGCGCTGATTATCAAATAATCGAATTCGGCAAACAGAGACGAGCGCGAGTCGAAAGTACAGCAGCAAAAAGTCAGTTGATTCATCAGAGTTTCTAAAACGGCGGACACTCGGGTCGCCGTTTTTGTTTCGCCCGTTCGTTGCGAGCGATTAATGCCCTTGACTAGGTTTCCTCACTCCGTTATATTTCAGTGGTCCTCACACGTCGCGTATTCATTCACGCGCCGATTTATTATCAATCCGCCTGCAAGGAGTTTTTCTGATGAGCATATTCCCGGAGCGCGCGAACGTCGTCGTCATCGGCGCGGGTATCGTCGGCAACAGTATGGCGTACCACCTCGCGATGCAGGGTTGGAAAGACATCGTGCTGTTGGACAAAGGACCGCTGCCTAATCCCGGCGGCTCGACCGGTCA
>JBBSHK010000015.1:0-15025 GCA_038253185.1 Anaerolineae bacterium
CCAATGTGCAACTCTTTTTGTCATTTCGAACAAAGTGAGAAATCTCGATGCGCCTCACGCTGAGATTTCTCGTCGCAGACTACGCTCCTCGAAATGACAGTTGAAAACGCGAATAAGTTCCACATTGCGTAGTAGATGACTACAAAACCCAAGTGTGCCTTTGTACTTACGTATGATTGCAAGTTGTAGATGGTCAAGCTGCCGGAGAGGAATGTGTCAGGTCAGGCGTCGCGTTCGCCGCGATAAAACGCCTGAGCTGCCGGGATGTGACACCGCCCAAGGATAGTTGAACGCGCGAATGCCTTCAATGGCTTAATAGTCCTACCAACTTTTTCCTGTTAACTCTTGCGTTCCACGAACGGTGCGATACGACCTTGCTTCCGGCGTTTCATGGTTCTGTCCAGTGCCGTCATGTCAGATTCCACATTGTATAAACGACAAGAGCAGACCAACCGGTCTGCTCTTGGGCTAACGCTGAACGAGAAAGATTATTTTTCGAGCAAGTATGGCACCAAGACGATGGCGACATTCGGATGTCGTTCCACCGCTTTCTGAAGCCGGCTCGCCGTGCGATTGTGCAACAGTCCTTCCCACCAATGCGCGGTTATGAACTCTGGCAGCACGATTGTGACAAACGCGTCCGGTCGCTGGCTGTGCAGCGCGTCAATGTACGAGAGCAACGGACGGACGAAAGCGCGATAGGGTGAATCCACCACGATAAATTTTACATCCGGCGCATACGCGCGAATTTTTTCCCTTACCCTTTCGGTGCGCTCCGGGTTGGTCGCAACGTGCAGGACGACGACTTCACGACCGCGCGTACGTGCAAACGCGATCGCGCGCAACGAGGCATAGTTGACGTCGTCGATGGGGACAAGCACCATCTCATTGATGTGCGGTGGCGGCAACTGTGCCGGATCGATTCGCAACTGTTCCGCCACGTGTTCATAGTGGCGGTGAACCAACATGAAAATTCCCGTGATCATTGGGATCAAGAGAATGACGATCCACGCGCCGAGCGCAAATTTCGTAACCGCGACGATGATCAAAATGATGGTCGTCAAGACCGCGCCCACCGCGTTGACCACCAGACTTTTTTTCCAACCCGCGCCGCGCGTGCGCCACCAATGCACCACCATGCCAGAGTTCGACAGACTAAAGGCGAGAAACACACCGACCGCATAGAGATGGATCAACTTGCTGACATCGCCCGCGAAGATCACGACGAGCAGCGCGGCGATCGCTCCGAGCGCGACAATGCCGGTCGAGAACGCAAGACGATCGCCGCGAAAAGAAAATTGGTGCGGCATGAAATTATCGCGCGCCAGCACAGACGACAAGCGCGGAAAGTCCGCGAACGCCGTATTCGCCGCGATGACGAGAATACCGGTCGTCGCGAGCTGAAAGATGTAATAAAGGAAATTTGTGCCGAACACCGAGCGCGCGATTTGGGAGTCGCTGTGAGCGAGTCCCTATCCGGCATAAACGCGATGGCGATTATTTTCGTGTCCGACTGTGCCGCCTTGATCGCCTCTGTCAGCGCGCGCACACTCGCCAGCCCTCCGTCATAGTAAACAAGCAAGCACTCGTCTTGCGGGCGGTCCGATTCACCACTGCGCGCGTCCGCCTGCTTTGCCTTTTCTCTGAAAATATTTATTCCCATTTATAGCTCACTCCAATTTGCCTCGTCACAACAGACTTGTGAACACGACATAGATTCCAAAGTCTTGATACAAGTCAAGATTGTAGAGCGAAATGGCGTAAGGAGAGTGTAAAGGAAAGTGATTGCACTATCAAAAAGATGTAAAGGCACGGACGATTCGCAAATAAAAAGAGCAGAGGACTCTCCTCTGCTCTCGAAACTCGAGCGGCGAAGCGCCGCTGCTTTACATCTCGTCCGTCCGCAGGCGATAGCCGACCCCCGGCTCGGTGATAATGTAACGCGGGCGCGCCGGATCACGCTCCAATTTTTGGCGCAATTGCCCGACGTACACGCGCACGTATTGCGATTCATTTTGATATTGTGTGCCCCACACCTCGCGCAGTAACTGTTGATGCGTCACCACTTTGCCGGCGTGCGCCACCAGATATTTTAGGATCGCGTATTCTGTTGGCGTGAGTTTCACTTCCTGATCGGCGAGAGTCACTTGACGTCGCGCGAAATCAATTTTCAATTTACCCGTTTCAAATACCGCGTCATCGGTCGTTGGCACCGCGTGGCGGAGCGCGACGCGCAGCCGCGCCAACAATTCACCGATGCCGAACGGTTTCGTCAGATAATCATCCGCGCCGGCGTCGACGCCTGAATCTTTTCCTGTTCGCGGTCGCGCACCGACAAGACAATGACTGGAATCTGTGACCACTCGCGCAGTTCACGAATGACTTGAATTCCATCAAGGTCGGGCAGTCCGAGATCGAGAATCACCAGATCGGGTTTGAGCGCGGCGATCTGCTCCAGCGCGCCGCGCCCCGTATTCGCTTCAAGCACTTGGAAATTGTGTCCTCCGAGACCCGTCCGCAAAAAGCGTCGGATTTGCGGTTCATCATCGACGATCAGCACACGCGGTCCTTCGCTCACGGCGCGCTCCGTTCCATCTGCGCGGGCAGGGTAAAGTTGATGCGCGCGCCCACCGGCTTGAGCGATTCTGCCCAGATCACGCCGTGATGCGCTTCGATAATGCCTTTGCAAATCGAGAGACCCAACCCCGTTCCCGAGGCATTGCCATTGCGACGCGCGCGGTAAAATTTTTGGAAAACATTGTCGAGTTCCTCTTGCGGAATTCCACCACCGCGTGAATCGCGCTGGGGTTCAACTCCAGAGCCGTTGGGATTTGTAATTTTTGATTTGCTGCCGGTAGTAGGACAAAGGCTTCCGTGCCAAAAACACTGTTGATTTGTTTCACAGCAGCATCCAAAATCTGATTGGTATCCTGCGCAAACGCGGTCGCCTGAGTCAAGGTGTATAGCGCCGCGGTCTGCTGCTCGCGTTGCTGTGCGACCTCGACCTGAGTACGCACACGCGCGCCCAATTGACTCACAATCACGGACACGATCAGAAAAACTCCAAAGGTCAAAAAATATTCCGGGTCGTGTACGTTGAAGGTAATGACCGGCGGGACAAACAAAAAGTCGAACATCAACACGGCGACGAACTAGGAAAAAATCGACGGACCCAAGCCCCAGGTGGTGGCGCTCAGTACCACCGCGAGGAGATAGACCATCGCAATATTCTTTGGATCGAGAAATGGACGCACGAGCAATCCGCACAGAGTCGCCGCCGCGACAACTCCCAGACTCAGCAGATAGCGACTCGCGGTCCCGACGCGGATGCCCGAGGACAGCCAGCGCAAAATCGGTGGCTCTGGATGAGACATATTCATCTCAAATACTATTGTACTCCAGCTCGCGATTATCGTTCATTTTCCGCGAGTGCACTTTCAAAAACGATGAGCCACTGGATTTTCCGGTGGCTCATCGGCGAAGGGGGAGCAGCAACTATTCACCTTCACAGGAATAGCTTACACTCCGCCACTCAACTCTTGATATCTGAAACATCTTGTCAAGTGATCGCTTAACCATCGTACGACGGGTACAACGTTCATTTCTATTCTGCTGTCGGAACCGTTCGTGATCGAGCGATTCTATCGTCAACGGAGGGGGCGCGACAATGAATCCTCAGCATTGTGGAAAGAAGGAGACGCGAACCGCACATTGGCAAAATCAGCAGTTGGCATCAACGCGCCGCAGGTACGGTAAAGTAGAAAGTGGAGCCTTTGCCTTCGATGCTCTCGGCGCGAATTTTGCCGCCATGCGCCTCGACCATGTGCTTGGCAATGGCTAACCCTAATCCCGTGCCGCTTAATTCTCCCGCGCGGCGCACACGCGCGCGGTCAACCTTGTAAAACCTTTCAAAGATGCGAGGTAGATCATTCGAGGGAATTCCAATTCCCGAATCCGCGACCGCGAATTCAATATTATCTCCACGACGCGCGGCGCGGACCTCGATGCAGCCACCCGAATTGGTGAACTTGATCGCGTTGTGAATCAAATTAGCAATTACTTTACGTATCCCCTGCGGGTCGGCAAGTACATGCAAGTCCGAAGGTACAGCAACTGTCAACGCGATCCCTTTGCGTTCGGCTTGCGGACGCAAGGAGTCCGCAGCTTCATTCGCCAACTCAATCGCGGGCACTTGAATCAGTTTGATGGCAGCCTGACCCGACTCGATCAATGCCAGATCCATTAACTCATCTGTCAGTTGGTGCAGCAGATCGAGCTGCGCCCTGAGCTTGCCCAGTAATTCCAGCGCGAGGTCACGGTCGTCAAGAGTATCGATCGATATGGTTTCCGCCAGCAGTTGCAAAGAGGTGATTGGCGTGCGCAGTTCGTGCGAGATGTTGGCGACAAATTCACGCCGCGCTCGACCGAGCCGTTGCAAGGCGGTGACCTCATTTAGCCCAATTAGCGCGCCGCTGTGCGCGGCTTTACCAATCGCGCGCACGCGGACATCAAACGCACGTTCGCCTTTGACGACTGTCTGTCCGATTGCTTCGCCCCCCTCGTTCATCACTTGGTCAACGAGCGGTTGCAAATCCAGAGCCCAAGCAATCTCGCCCAGCGAACGACCCACACCATCACTGACTGCTATGAGCGATTTGGCGGAATCATTCATAAAAAGCACACGCGCGTTCGCGTCGAGGAGAATAAGCGCGTCCGAAGTAATGTTGGTAAGCGCGGTCAAACGTTGCCGCTGGTTTTCGTGTTCCCGCTCCAAGAGATGCAACTCGCGCGTTTGGGCGCCTAGCTCGTATCCGCGCGTGTCGTAGAACTGTTTCAACAGCCACAAGAGCACGAGCAGCATAAAGATAGCGACAATTGCGACGTCAAGCAGGATTTGCATAACAGCGCCTCCCAAAACACCAAATTAAGCGCGAGCCTAGACAGATTTTAGTTCGCGCCGGCAAGAGGAAGGCTCAAGCATCACTTTTGGGAGGCGTTAAAGTCACCCTGAGAAGCGATAACCGATCCCGCGCACCGTTTCGATGCGCTGCGGGTTCGCCGGATCGTCCTCGACCTTTTCGCGCAGCCAACGAATGTGAACGTCAACCGTGCGCGAGTCTCCGGCAAAATCAAAGCTCCATACTCGCTGTAACAATAGATCACGCGTCAGAACCGCATCTTTGTGTCGCATCAATTCGGCGAGCAGGTCGAATTCTTTGGGTGTGAGATCGAGGGTCTCCGCGCCGCGAAATGCGCGATGTGACACAAGGTCGAGGGTCAAGTCACCGGACTGCAATTTCGTCTCGGGTTCTTGGCGTCCTCGCCGCAGCACCGCGCGTAGGCGCGCGTATAATTCGCCGAGTGAAAAAGGCTTGACGATGTAATCGTCCGCGCCGCTGTCCAGTCCCACAATACGATCGACTTCGCCGCTACGCGCCGTCAGCAGCACAATCGGCGCGCGCGTTTCGCGGCGTAATGTGCGGCATACCGTCAGACCGTCGAGACCCGGCAGCATAATATCGAGCAAGATGAGATCGGGTTGCTCTTCACGCGCGACGTTCAGAGCAGTGATACCATCGGCGGCGCGCAGCACCTCATACCCCTCGCGGGTAAGATTGTACGCGAGCGTATCGAGGAGCGTTTGATCATCCTCGACGAGTAGCAGTTTTGTCATCAACAAAGCACGTCAGGCTTTTTCATCCAAGCGGTCGCTGGACGTTCAATTCTTCCAACTTGCCGGTTGCCGCATAGACGACGCGCTCGGCGATATTCGTGATGCAGTCACCGATGCGTTCGAGATTGTGCGCGGCGAAAAGCAGATTGAGCGCGCGCGTGACCGTGCGCGGGTCTTCGATGATGAACGTCATCAATTCTCGAAACACTTGTTTGTACAATTCATCAATCACATCGTCGGTGTTCGCCGCGCTTTCTGCTTCCTCGACATTGGTTTTCGCAAACGCATCGAGTGCGCGGCTCAACATATCTTGTGCGACCTCTGCCATACGCGGAATATCAATCAGCGGTTTCAATAACGGTTCATTCCCCATAAAGATCACGATTTCCGCGAGGTTCTTGGCGTGGTCGGCGATGCGCTCCAGTTCAATCGTAATGAGCAAAATGGACATGATCTCGCGCAGGTCACTCGCGAGCGGCTGCTGCGTCGCCATCAATGTATAGCAGCGCTCCTCAATCTCATACCGCGTGCGATTGATATCGTCGTCGTGTTGGATAATCGCCTCAGCCATCACGCGGTCGCGCGTCTTGAGCGCATCCACTCCATCATTGATCGTGCGCCCGACTTCGAGACCCAAATCCAGCATTTGTTTCTTCAAGGTCGCCAACTGAATTTCAAACGTGTTGCGTGGCATAGGTCATCCAAACCTTCCCGTGATGTAATCTTCCGCCTCTTTTTGTTTCGGGGTGGTGAAAATATCCTGTGTCGGGCTGAACTCGACGACGTGTCCGGCGCGCTGCTCGTTCATATTCATAAACACGGTGAAATCAGATACGCGCGCGGCTTGCTGCATATTGTGCGTGACGATCACAATCGTAAATTCATCGCGCAGTTGGCGCATCAATTCTTCAATCTTGAAGGTCGCAATTGGATCGAGCGCGGACGCGGGTTCGTCCATCAATACGACTTCAGGTTCCACCGCAATCGCGCGCGCGATGCACAAGCGTTGTTGCTGACCACCACTGAGCGCGAGGGCTGATTCATGCAATTTGTCTTTCACTTCATCCCATAGCGCCGCGCGCTTGAGCGAACGCTCGACAATCTCGTCCAGCTCCCGCCGATGGTTGATGCCCAAGAGTTTCGGACCGAAGGTGATATTGTCGTAAATGGATTTCGGAAATGGATTGGGGCGCTGAAACACCATGCCCACGCGCCGCCGCACATCCACCACATCTTCGTCGGGCGCGTAAATATTTTTGCTGTCCAATAGCACGGCGCCTTCGACACGCGTTTTGGGAACGAGATCGCCCATACGATTCAGCGTACGTAAGAGCGTGGACTTGCCGCAGCCGGACGGACCGATAATGGCAGTGATACGATTTTGCGGAAAATCGAGATTGATGTCCGCCAGCGCGCGGAACGCGGCATAATAAAAGTTCAAATCTTTCACTTGCATTTTCGGCGGCATCGTCTGCTGCGCGTCCTGCTTTTCATTCGCCTCCAGCGCGCGTGTAAAGACCTTCAAACGTTCGCGCGGCTTGGTCGCGACAACTGCTTGATTTGTCACCATCTTTTCCTCGGGCTGTTCCATTTTAGTTCGTCATTGCAAACGCCGAATTATTCTTGATTCAAACCCAACAGAGCCAGATACGAACATTGTTAATCGCAGCTTGTCAGTTTGCAATGACGAACTAGCGCAAGCCTAATTTGCGCGTGCGCCAGCGCGTGATGCCGCGCGCCGCGATGTTCAAGCCGAGCGCCAGCGCGATCAGCACCAGCGCGGTCGTCCACGCCTTGTCGTGCAAATCTTTATACGGCGAAATCGCGTACACGAAAATCGTGTGCGGCAGAGTTGCGACCGGCTGATTCGCGTCCGTACTATAAAAGGGATTGCCGAACGCGGTGAAAATCATCGGCGCGGCTTCACCCGCCACGCGCGAAATGCCCAACATAATTCCGGTCACTACGCCGCTCAAGGTCGCGGGCAACAGCACCTGCACCGCCGTTTTCCATTCCGGCGCGCCGAGCGCCAGCGAACCTTCGCGCCAATTGCGCGGCACCAATTTTAACATCTCTTCGGTGGTGCGTAACACAATCGGCGTCATTATAATCGCGAGCGCGAACCCACCCGACAGCGCCGAAAAATGTTTCTGTGGCAGCACGATGACGGTGTAGGCAAACAAGCCCATCACGATCGAGGGAATGCCCGCGAGCACATCGGTGGCGAAACGCAAGCCGACGCCGAGCGGCGTATTCGGATTGTCGGACACGTACAGCGCGGCGATGATGCTCACGGGAATCGCAATCAGCGCGCCGATGCCGACGGTGATTGCCGAGCCGACGAGCGCGTTGGCGATGCCTCCGCCCGGCACCCCGACCGGCGTCGGTAGTTCGGTAAAGAAGCTCGGCGTTAAGAATCGAATGCCCTCTTGCGCGACGTACACGATGATCCACACCAATGGAATTATTGCGAGGATTGTCGCCACACCGGTGAGAAACAGCATCACGCCGTTCGTTATCTTGCGACGCCGATAGCTACGCGCACGCAGGCGGGGTTGTGCGCGAGCAATTACTGCATTCATACGCGCGCCTCCGTGGGAGTCTTGCGCGCCACGCGATAAACGAGAAAGCGCGCGATCAGATTCAACAACAGCGACACGACAAACAACACCAAGCCGATTTCAATCAACGCTTGTAGGTACAAATCGTACGTCGCTTCCGCAAATTCGTTCGCGATCAGACTTGCCATCGTATAGCCCGGATGCAATAGCGACGCGCTCAGGTCGAGGTTATTGCCGATCACCATCGTCACGGCAATGGTCTCGCCCAGCGCTCGCCCCAGTCCCAAAATCACCGCGCCGAGAATGCCCGATAGTCCGTATGGAATCAACACCTGCGAAATCATTTCCCAGCGCGTGCTGCCGAGCGCGAGCGAGGCTTCGCGCTGCGCGTTTGGAATGGCGCGCAAGACATCGCGGCTCACCGCGCTGATCGTCGGCAAAATCATAATCGCTAGAATCACCGATGCCGCGAGGCGACTCGGTCCGAAAACGGGTCCTTCAAATAATGGGATAAATCCCAGTGCGCTGTTCAGCGCTTGTCCAGCGGGCTTGACGACAGTGGGTATGAAAACAAATAGACCCCATAACCCGAAAATCACGCTCGGTACCGCGGCTAAGAGTTCCACTAAAAAGCCGAGCGGCTCGCTCAACCAACTCGGCGCGAGTTCCGCGAGAAAAATCGCGATGCCTATACCAACCGGTACAGCGAAGAGCAGCGCGAGGGCTGAGGTTTGCAGGGTGCCGTAGAGAAACGTGAGCGCGCCGAAATCTTGCGCGACTGGATCCCAATTCGTGCTGACGAGAAATTCCAAACCAAATTTCGCGCGTGACAGCGCGGAGGTTTGCCACAACTCCAAGCCGATGGCGACCATCGTCAAGAAGATGATAAGCGCGGCGAGCATGGTCAATACGCGAAAAATCAGATCGCCATGCGCGAGCCGCCGCGTGAGTGGCGTAGAGTGGGAAGAACCCGATGTTCTTTTGGAACGGGCAATGGCAGCCATATCTTTCTTCTCTCCTAACTCAAAATACAGGACGCGGTGACCAGTCCAACTCTGAACACTTCATTCTGAATGTACTTGCTCATTTCGCCCATACGAGAGGTGCCTTAAATGGTTGTCACCTTATATTCTCGAAGGAGACAACCATAAATAATTTCGTCGGCGCGCAAGACTCCGAACAGTAGAACCGCAAAGAGCGCGGCGAACGGCGCGATGAGGGGATCGCCGCGTGCGAGCTCGTGTGAATTGGAAAAGAGCAGATACAACGCTCCGAAAATGGCGCACAAAATTACGAGATCAAAAACGCGTCGGAGTACGCTCCTGCGATCCATTCTCAAACATTCCAAGAGGGAGCACAGCTGTGCGCTCCTACCTATGTCCCGCATTTACTGTAGCGGCTTGCCTTGACAGGTGATCTTGGCAACTTTATCCAACACAAGTTTTTTCACGTCATCGGGCAGCGGGATATATTGGAGATCGGTTACATCCTTTTGCGCTTGCGCGTTCGTTTGCGCCCACCTGACGAAATTCACCATTTTCTGCGCCTTGGCGCAATCCTGTTGATCCATGTAAATCAACAAGTAGGTGTAACCGGAAATCGGATACGACCCCTGCCCCGGCGCATCCACAATCGAGACCGCGAGCTTATCGCCGAGGTTGCTGCCAAAATCCGCCATCGCACTTTGCACGCCTTGCGGTCCCTTGCCCGGATCGATGTACTGCCCGGCCTTGTTCTGCGGAATCCCATACGGCAGCTTATTCTGAAGCGCATACGCCAATTCGACGTAACCAATCGCGCCGTCGTTCTGCGAGACAGTGCCGGACACGCCTTCATTGCCTTTGCCGCCGAGACCGGTGGGCCATTTCACGGAGGTCGCGTTACCAACTTGGGATTTCCAATCGGAACTGACTCTCGAGAGATAGTCCGTGAAAATGAAGGTCGTGCCCGAACCATCGGAGCGATGCACGACGAGGATGTCTTTGCTCGGCAGCTTGACATCGGGATTCGCCTGCGCCAATACCGGATCGTTCCACTTTTTTATTTTCCCCAAGAAAATGTCGGCGACGGCGGTGTAGGGAAACTTGAGTGTCGTGGAGATGACATTGCCATCATCGCCTTTCAAGTTGTAGGCGAGCACTTCGGCGCCCGCGACCGACGGAAACATCTGCACTCCCGGCGCTTTGGACAATTGATCGTCGGTCAGAATGGCATCGCTCGCGCCAAAGTCCACGGTCTTGGCGGTAATTTGTGCGATGCCGCCCCCTGAACCGATAGACTGGTAATTGAACTTGACGGCAGTATCCACGAAGGCGTAATCATAGAACCAGCGCGAGTAGAGTGGATATGGAAACGTCGCGCCCGCGCCGTTGATGGTGATCGCGCCCGCTTGCGGTCCTTGTGTAGCTTGTGGTCCTGGTGTTGCGGTGGAAACTTTTTCGACCACAGAGGTTTGTGAGACGACTTGCGTCTGCGCCACCGGCGCGTTGGTAGGCTGCACGACGGTTGAACCGCTAGTGCCACCGCAGGCGACAATTGATAATGCTAACGCGCAAAAACTAACCACTATAAACACTCGGCTGATTCGATTCATATCATCTCCTGAAAGCACCTAACAAAATGAAGTTGCAGGAACAAAACCCTCACCGATGTGCTGGATTTAGAAGGTCTCGTGAATCTTGCCCGCGTTTTGTTAGAAAGTGTTTTGAAAATCCTTCGACTAAAGTCGAATGGCAAGCGAAAAGGTTAAAACGTTTGGGTTTTAGGCTTTAGCCTGTTCCCTTGCCAGCAGGTTTCAACCTGCGGAATGAATTTCAAAACACTCTCTTAGGTGCTTTCAAAAAAATAAAAATCCACCTCAATTCGAGGTAGATTATAGAATTATCTCTTTAAGATGATTTCAACCGAGCTTTAAGAGAATGGAATAATTGTGTTAAGAGTTATTAATATTGGGATTTGCGCGTTGGTTCGAAAGCTTACCAGATCGATCAAGTTCCCCGTATCTAAAACACTTTCTTAAATGGTCATTCACCATTCCGGTCGCCTGCATATGCGCGTAACAAATCGTCGAGCCGACGAAAGTAAAACCGCGCCGTTTCAAATCTTTGCTCAGCACATCCGACTCGCGTGTGCTCGCGGGAATCTCGCTCAGATCTTTCCAATGATTCTGTTTTGGTTTGCCCTCTACGAACTGCCAAATATATTTGTCAAAGCTGCCGAATTCCTGTTGCACTTGCAAGAACGCGCGCGCGTTTTGCACGAACGCGTTGACCTTGAGCCGGTTGCGGATGATGCCCGGGTTTTCCAGCAAGCGCGCGATTTTTTTCTCGCCGTAGCGCGCGACCTTGTTCGGATCAAAGTTGTCGAACGCCTTACGATAGTTATCGCGTTTCTTGAGAATCATCAGCCAATTCAGTCCCGCTTGCGCGCCTTCGAGACACAGGAACTCGAAAATTTTCTGGTCGTCGTGGAGCGGCACACCCCATTCTTCATCGTGATATTTAATGTACAGCGGATCGTTGTTCGCCCACGCGCAGCGCGTTTTAATTTGAGCCATCAGGATTTGCTCACGGCAGAATCGCAGTGCCGAATACCGCGTAGCGCAGCGCGGACAGCGCGCCGAGTTCGAGCGCGGTGAAAAGGATCGCGGCGGCGAATGGATTCAACGCCTCGCGCCAATTCGCCGTCAACCCTTCGCGATGAAAAATCGACAGCAGCATAATCAGATTGAGCGCGGCGATTAACGCAATCACGCCGAGCACGCCGATCAGCGAGAGTGGATAGAGCATCAGCCCCGAGCCGGATACGACGAGCAAAAATATTATTGTGTTCACCATCAGCAGCAATATCAACGCGCGCGCGCTTTTGAAGATCGGCTCAGTTCGAATGTCGCGCCAGAGCATATAGTTGACCAACGGCAAGAGAATGCCGCCCATACCGATGCCGCTCAACAGTCCGGTGGCGAGTCGCAGGTCGAGTCGCGGCAAATATAAAAACGGCACGGGCAGTCCTGCCGAATTGATATCGTACAACGTCGCGTTCAGCCCATCGAATCCCATCACCACGATGAATCCGAGAAACGCGAACAACATCCAGGAATTCGACATCCACGCGGCGCGCTCGCGTTTCAACACCAGCGCGATGGCCCACGTCAACAGGAATCCGGCAAAGATGCCGTACATCCGCGCTTCGAGCGGCATCTTGGTCGGCTCGCCCGGATCAAGCGCATTCAGCGCGGGCGCCGCTTGCAGCAATTCGGCTTCACCCGGAAGCCGCGTCCCACCGAGAAAGTACGAGTGGGACGGTCGCTGCGGTCAGATGCCAAAGCACACCATATAAAATTTTTCGAGCGTCGTCCCCGGTGAAACAAAAAAAGCCAGCAACACGAAAATCAAGAATGCTGGCCCCAAAAATCCAATCCACCGCGACGGCGGTCGGCTTAATTCAGTTTGCATTCACCCTCGCACATTTCTCACGCCGTTATCTCCGGGCAATAGGATCAAACTTTACACTAAAGTCAAACTCATACAAGTTGCACAATACTCTTGCAGCCCTTACGGCATATTTCAATTTCTCATCAATTTTCTTGCCTACAATGATTGCCCTTACTTTTTTACAATTTGCTTCATTCTCTTGAATGAAACCCATATAACGTAATGTCTGTCCCAAAACTTTGTCTGCTGTTCTACCCTTTTTCAACTCGATGATGACACAATAACCATTGTTATCAATTGCGAATAAATCAATTCTACCGACTAGTGTGTCTTTTTGCCGTTTGATCAGTTTCAAGCCGGGTTCTAATTCCCAAAGGTGATTTTCTAGAAAATCCTCCAGTAATTTTTCGTCAATCAAAACGCTCTTGTATTTTTCCTCATCAAGCGAAACGTTCAACCCCCGCTTTTTCTTTTCGGACAGGAACGAAATTCCTGCTTCAACATCTGAAATGTCAATATAGTAATCCTTTGCATATTCACCTGAAGAAATTTTCAATAGTTGTCCGTAGTACAGCATCCAATCTTTTTCTTTATTAAAATCAATCCAGACTTCATTTGCTCTAAAATGTTTTACAAAAGATTTTGCTTTTGCAATGCTTCTTAACTTTACAACATTATCGTAGCTTAAATAGGGAGAGCAACCAAAGAATTGTAAAGCGTAGGGACTCTCTAGTCGAATTGTGTTCAGAATCGATGAACGGTTTTGATTCTCTGAGTCAATTTCAATACCATCCAAATAATCAATTAGTTGCTGCTGTTTCTCCTTCGGAAGCTTTCTGTAACCCTCGATCAGGTCAACCGATTTCTCCACATCATTATTTGCTTGCTGCTTTGCAACAAACAGAATGTATTCGTCTTTAGTCAGGTATGATTTTTCCAAATTCAGTAGTAAAGAAGTCAAAAAGTAAACAGGATTAACTCGGACGATCTTGAAATCTTTGTTGTGAAAGGATGGATTATAGAACTGAAATTTTTTCACTTGTTCTTGCAAGATGGAAAAACCTTTGTTCTTGACTATCAGGTTGCCAATCTGGGTAAGAGCAACTTTTTCATTTTCGTTCACCCACGCCAATCCTAACGTGGTGCAAACCACCTTGAACATTCTGCCAATGGCTGCTCGGTCTTGTCTGGATTGGCGTCCAGCTCTTCTTTCAAAAAGTCCAGTGTTTGCAAGCTCTCTTACAAAGGAGGATTGACAAGTAGACCAATCTTGCCCTTCATACTTTTTGAGGATTTTTAGTCGGGAACGGATGAGCGAAAAATTGTCTTCTTTTATTGCTTGTCCCTTGGGAATATACCAGTACGCGTTGTTCGCGGTATAGTTCTCGCAGAACAACTTCCATCCTTTTGGAGGTTTCATATTTTCACTCAAAAAGCCTTATCGTCAGTTCATCTTCTTGTTTCTTGTTGGTTTTTGATGGCATCTTGATTCTGTCAATTATCAGGTTGGGCGAATCCATTGGCTGGATGGACCTAATTCGTCGCTCTGCCATTCGACAGTAATCAATATTCAGATCAATACCAATATACTGCCTGCCCATCTGAAAAGCTGCAAGCGTAGTTGAGCCAGAGCCATTGAACATATCCAAAA
Organism: Anaerolineae bacterium; assembly: GCA_038253185.1. GTDB lineage: Bacteria > Chloroflexota > Anaerolineae > UBA4142 > SHND01 > JBBSHK01. The sequence continues at coordinate 14,320 of JBBSHK010000015.1, forward strand.
CAATGTCTCCATCGAAATTCAGTTCGGGTACTGCCCTGAAAGTGTACATCGCAATCAGTCGTCTCGGAATTTCAGTTGGAAACGGCGCAGGATGTCCTTTCGTTCTTTGCACATCAGTCGGCATAATAGGCCAAACCTGCATGCTCAGGTTCAACCATTCTTCTTGAGTAATCTTGCTGTACTCTTTAACATCCTTTGAAACCTTAGGGGGTTTCCCATCTTTGACAAAAACATTGATAAACTCGATGGTGTTATCTTCATAAATATTCGGGGGGTACGGATAACTTCCAAACATTTTCTTGGTCGTTTGTTTCTGCCAGATATATAGACTGAACCTGTGTAAAAGTTTTGATCGAGTTGATCTCAAGATTTTGAATTCTATATCGTTGGAAATGTTCGCAAGTTTTCTGGTGTGGGTGGAATCGTCAATGCTTTTGGAAAGAGGAACAATAGGTGTGACAATGGCGAGTTTTCCGTTGGGTCGCAAAACTCTTTGTGTCTCGGCAAAAACGTCTAACATTTGCCCCAAGTATTCATCATAGGAACATTGTCCATACTGTCCTTCAACATCGTAATCAATCATATTCCAATATGGGGGACTTGTTACTACCAAAGCAATACTGTCCGACTCGATATTCTCCAGTTCTTGTAGTGCATCACCGCAAATTAATTTATTGATATAGTTGCCCATTTTTCTTCGCTCTCA
>JBBSHK010000016.1:0-14984 GCA_038253185.1 Anaerolineae bacterium
CCGCGCCAGGGTATCAATTCCCAAAAATTTTAGGTTCTGACAGATGTGGCGATGACCTGCGAGGCACGCCGGACAATGCCCGCACGAGTCCAACGGTCTGACCGTTACAAGTTCACCAATCCGAAAACTTTCCACGCCCTCGCTCAATGCGGCAATCACGCCCGACGTTTCGTGACCGATGATCTGCGACAGGTGAACGCGGCGGACCCTATCGTCGGGAAAGAGGTGCCAGTCCGTTCCACAGATGCCGCAGTAAGCGACCTGCAATTGCACCTCACCGCTCTAGGGAGCAACCGGCGTTGACTCCCCAACCGTAATCGTTCGATTGCCATTGTAAAAAGCTGCGGGCATCAATTGCTCCTCTACAAAAATTAATGCGACTTGAGCCGCGCCTCGATCATTCGCTCCCACGTACTCGCGGGGTAAAGCCCGCGCAATAATTCTCCATTCAGCACATAAGCCGGCGTCGCGTCGATGCCAAGGGCGCGTCCATTGATCACATCCTCAGTAATGCGCTCGAGGTACTTGCGGCTCTCCATGCAGGTCATATATTGCTCGACGTTCAACCTCAGTTCACGCGCGTGCGCGCGGAACAGTTCAAAATCAGCATCGTGCGAATCGCTGAACTTGTCTGCGTCGGCAAAGAGCCGGTCGTGCATCTCCCAGTACTTGCCCTGCTCGGCAGCACAATGCGCCGCGTGCGCCGCGCGTACTGCCGAGTGATGACTGGGCAGTGGAAAGTCGCGCCAGATGATCCGCAGCTTGCCGCTCTTGACATACTTGTTTTCAAGCTCGTGCAAGTTGGCGCGCGCAAAGACACGACAGAAGGGACACTGGTAATCCGAGTACTCGATGAGCGTCACCGGCGCATCGATGGCTCCCAGCGCGCGGTCATCGGCAGGCAGTCGCACGAAGGGAGTTGCGGCGAGCGTCGGTATCAACGCGCCGGGCGCGAGCGTCGGCGCGACGCGGCAACCCTCGTCACCACATATCGCTCCGGGCGGCGGGTTCAGTACAAGCTCAGACGTTCCACTCGGCAACGTGGGGTTGGGCGCGACCGTCGCAGTTGGCGCGCAGCCGGCGAGCAGCAGGATGCCGAACAGAAACAGAGGATAGAGGATTGAGAAGGGCGAGCGCCATTCCTGATGGATCACCTTCGCTCTACTTCCCTCCTTTTCGCGAGCCGGTTTTGCAAGATCACGACCACCAACAGGAACGCACCGCGAATCACCGACTGCCAGTACGCGCTCAGGCTGATAAAGCCGCGCCCGTTCTCAAAGTTGAGAATATTAAAAATCAAGCCGAGCAGCAACGCGCCCACCAGACTCGCGCCGACCGAACCCAAGCCGCCCGTGAGCAGCGTACCCCCTACCACGACCGAGGCGATGGCGGAAAGCTCCCAACCCAATCCTTCCGTCGGCTGCCCCGCGCCAAACTGCGCCGCGAGGATTACGCCCGCCAGTCCCGCCAACCCGCCACTTATGGTATACACCGCGAGTTTGATGCGGTCCACCGGCAGCCCCATCAAGTTTGCCGCGTCCTCATTGCCGCCCAGCGCGAGCACATGGCGACCGAAGCGGGAATAGTTAAGCATCACCGCGCCAATGATAAATGCCAAGAGCATAATCAGAGCCGGAATCGGCACGCTGAAAACATCTCCATTGCCAAAATTGATAAAACCATAAGCATTCGAGGCGGCGACCGTGCGATTGTTCGAGAAAATGAGCGCCAGCCCACGCGCGCCGAGCAGCATCGCCAGCGTGACCAAAAATGGCAGAATGTTGTACTTGGCGATGATCCAGCCATTGACGAATCCGAGCAGCAGCCCGACCAGCACAGGAGCAAAGATCGCGGGCAGAAATCCGTACGGGCTGAGCAGCGCCGCAATCACACTCGCGAACGCAGCCACCGAGCCAACCGACAGGTCGATGCCCCCCGACATGATGACAAAGGTCATGCCCAGCGCCACCAGCGCGAACATCGAATTAAAGCGCAGCACACTGGCAATGTTATAGACCGACAAAAAGTTTTCATAGCGCAGCGCGCCAAAGAGAATCAGCAGCGCAAGTGCGACCAGCACACCCTGCCGCTGCAGCAGACTGGTCGCCCGCGCACGCGCGCTGACTTGACTTCGAACCGGAACTTTCGCCGTGAGAGTTGCCATTGTAGAAACCTCAAGTTATCGCTAGACCGCGCGTTGCCTCTGCACGTAAATCGCAACCAGAATAATCGCGGCTTTGACCACGAGCGCCGCCGCGTCGGGGACGCCGTGCGCGAGCAACGTGAAACGAATGAGCTGCATAATCAGTGCGCCGATGAATGTGCCCACGACCGTGGCGCGACCCCCGGTCAAGGGGGTGCCGCCGACCGCGACCGCCGCGATCGCGTCGAGTTCCATATTCAGCCCGACCAAATTGGCATCAGACGACGAATTAATCGCGATCACGATCAGACCCGCGATCCCGCAGAGCAAGCCGCTGATGGTATAAACCGCGAGCTTGACGGCATTGACCGGCACGCCCGCGAGTCGCGCTGCCGCTTCATTGCCGCCCGCGGCGAGCACATACCGCCCGAAGGTCGTCGCGCGCATCACCCACGCGACAATGGCGACGATAACGACCATCAGGATCACTTGGAACGGGATGCCCAACGGTCGCCCCAGCCCAATGTACTGGAACACCGGATCGTTGAAGGCTTGCAAGTTGCCGTTGGTCACGACCTGCGCGATACCACGCCCCGCAATAAATAGCACCAGCGTCGCGATGATGGGCTGGATCTTGAATCGCGTGATCAGCGTGCCATTGAATGCGCCAAAGAGTCCGGCAACTATAACCGGTACGACATATGCAAGCGGGAGCGTGATTGCCGAATTGCCGATCGAGACGAGCTTTTCCAGAAAAATCAACGGCGCGAGCGCGCCCGCGATCGCCATTAACGAACCGACCGAGAGATCGATGCCGCCCGTCGCGATCACGAGCGTCATGCCGGTCGCGACGATCACGATGGTCGCCACTTGCGTCAGGTTTACGCTGATGGTCTGGGCGGTGAGAAAGTTCGGAGTGAAAAAGGCATTGTAAAGTAACAACACGATCAGCGCGATGAGCGCGCCGTAGGTCTGCCCGATGCCGCGATATCGCGCCGAAGCGATGGGCTCCTGTTCGGGTAACTCGACCTTGGCACTGATGCCGGCAGCGCCTGCCTTGTTAGCCATTTGCGCCTCGCTCCGCCTTCGGCGCGATTTGCTCCGAGCCGTGTGCCATCGCCGCCATGATCCCATCCTGGCTGACGGCTTGATGCGGCAGTTCAGCTACCGTGCGCCCGTCGCGCAAAACGACCACGCGGTCCGCGCCTTCGATCAACTCTTCGAGCTCTGAGGAAATCATCAACACACCCAGCCCGTTATCGGCGAGTTCGTTGATTAGCGTCTGGATTTCGCCCTTGGCGCCCACGTCAATCCCACGCGTCGGTTCATCCAAAATGAGCAGCTTGGGATTCATGCACAACCAGCGCGCGAGCAAGACCTTTTGCTGGTTGCCACCGGACAATTCGCGGATCGGCTGATCGGGTCCCGAGGTCTTGATGCCTAGGCGCTCGATAAACTTTAACACAATCTCATCCTGCTTCTTGCGATCGATGATGCCATAACGCGTGAGCGTAGGCAAGAGCGCCAGCGTAATATTTTCGCGCACGGACATGTATGGAATAATGCCTTCGGTCTTGCGGTCTTCGGGGGAGAAACCAATGCCTGCGCGGATCGCATCCGACGGCGATCTAAAATGTACGGTCTCGCCGTTCATCTGTACCTGACCAGCCTCGACCGAGTCAGCGCCAAAGATCGCGCGAGCCGTTTCGCTGCGCCCCGCACCAAGCAAACCCGCGAGTCCGACGATTTCACCGGCGCGCACATTCACATCGGCGCCTTGCAGCACGCGTCCGCGACGGAGACCTTCGGCTTGCAGCAATTCTTGTCGCGCCTGATGTACGCCTTCGCTGAAGGCAGTCGCGCCGGAGCGGCGCACTTCACTCAATTCTTTGCCCAACATCCGCGCCACGAGCTGCAACTTGGTGATCTCGGAAATGGGGCGCTCGTCCACAGTGCGCCCATCGCGCATTATGGTCACCCGATCACAGACAGCGAAAAGTTCATCCAGACGATGACTGACAAAGATAACGGAGACGCCCTCGCGTTTGAGTTGGCGAATGACATCGAAGAGGGTTGCCACCTCGCGTTCGTCGAGCGAGGAGGTCGGCTCATCCATCACAACCAATTTACTCTGGAAGGAAACGGCGCGCGCAATTGCCACCATCTGCTGCACCGCGACGTTGAGATTCGTCAGAGGTTGAGTCACATCCACGTTGATCCCAAAGCGTTGGAGGATTGCCGCGGCATCGTAGTTCATCCGCTTCCAGTCGATCAAGCCGTAGCGCAGCGGCTCGCGTCCCATAAATATATTTTCGCTCACTGAACGGAGCGGGACGAGATTGATCTCCTGATAGATGGTGCTGATGCCGTTGGCTTGCGCTTGCTGAGGGGATTGAAAGTCTACGGCGCGCCCGTCAAAAATGATGGTGCCATTGTCTCGGCGATACGCGCCGGTCAGAACCTTGATCATGGTGGACTTGCCCGCGCCATTTTCGCCGACCAGCGCGTGCACTTCAGCGCGCCCCACGCGCAGGTGGGCATCCTGCAGCGCAAGCACACCGGGGAACCTTTTGGTAATGCCCTCCATCTGGAGCAGCAGGTCTGTTCTTAGGTCAGCTGCCACAACTCACCTCAATGTATCTGAACCGCTAAGAACACCTAACAAAACGTGAGCCAAAATTGATTGTTAATCCAGTTTCAGTACGGCGGGCGAAGAGAACCGTTCTGACCGGTTCATTTCGTTAGGTGTTCTACAACGCATTTCAAAACTGATGCTCAAGCGTATTCTCTTGGCGGCGCGAACTAAAATCTGTTCAATGCGTTGTTTTGGGATGCGTTGTAAATAAAAAGGATGAAGAATGAGACGCTTGCCTCTATTCTTCATCCTCCTTTGTCCTTATCCGTTCAGGAGAGCCGCATCACCCACTCCGGTCGCGCGGCTCGACTAGGATTTCTAGTACGCGTTGGCAATCTCTTGCTTGGCGTTGCTCGCGTCGTAGAACTTGTCGGGATTGATGATCTTGGCGGGGATTTGTTCGCCGCTGGCGTACTTCATCATCGTATCGAACGCGGAGGGACCAAAGCGCGGATTGCATTCCACAGTTGCGCCCAATGCGCCGTCGATGACTGCTTGCAGTCCGTCCTTTTCGCCGTCAATCGAGACGACAATCACGTCTTTGCCCGGCTGTTTGCCGGCGGCTTTGAGCGCTGCAATCGCGCCGATTGCCATTTCGTCGTTGTGGGCATAGACGACAGATACATCGGAATGTGCCTGAAGCAGCGTCTCCATCGCCTGACGTCCTTTGTCGCGGGCAAAGTCGCCCTGAGCGGTCGAGGCGAGGATTTGCATACCACTCTCACTTTTGATCCGATCATCAAAACCCTTCTTGCGGTCATTCGCGGGGGATGAACCGGCTGTGCCTTCCAGTTCGATGATCTTGGCTTTGCCGCCCGTAGCTTTGATCAACCACTCGGCAGCGCGCTTGCCCTCTTCGACAAAGTCCGAACCGATAAAGGTCACATAGTCCTGCCCGGGCTTGGCAATACTCTGGTCAACATTGCGGTCGAGCAAGATCACGGGGATGCCTGCCGCCTTGGCTTTGAGCACCGCTTGGGCGAGAGGCACTTCTTCGCGCGGAGCGAGGAAGATGAGGTCCACCTTCTGCGCGATCATAGACTCGACGTCCGAAACCTGCTTGGCAGCGGATCCCGCGGCGTCCGTATAAACGAGATCAATGCCGCGCTTTTGCGCTTCGTCCTTCATGCTCGCGGTCTGCGCCAATCGCCACGGGTTGTTGCTCTCCGTCTGCGCAAAGCCCACCTTGTACTTGTCTTTCTTCGCAAGCTTGGGCAGTCCGCCGGTCTTGCCGCCGCTAGCCGTAGTCGGAGCGGCACCGCCGCCGCTCGGCGTAGCTGCGCTGCCACCACACGCGGCGAGGGCGATCATCGCACCGAGTAATATGGTTACAAAAATGAGTAACCGATTGTGTCTCATTTTATTCCTCCTCTATGGGGCGACGAATCTACGCGCCGGTCGGAGCGGGGCACCAGCGTAAAGACCCGTCGCGAGATAAGATTCTTTCCTGAGGGCACCTCGTGTGGTACCGCTTCCGCCTGCAATGCTCAATGGGGACGAGGTGTGTGCTGAACTTTAGCAACACACGAGGTGACGTAGACTCACTGTACATGAAAAATTCCCTTTGTCAAGGCGATTGGCAAATGGGAATGTCTAATGCCGAACAGATGCAGATAAATCGTCATTGTGAGCAAAGCGAAGCAATCTCAACTGCCGTCGTCTGTGTCTGCTTTTTTCTGCTCACGCGACTCTCTGAAAAGCTATCGGTCTAGAGTGGCTTTAGATTTTTCCAGTAAGGAGTCCAACTCTGCTTGATTGGTTACGACCATATCTCCATATTGACTCAGCGCCAGTGCCGCCATCGTAACGCCATAGCGGAGACCTTTTGCCAGATCGTGATCGAGCCAGCCGTGAATCACACCGGCTGCCAGCGCATCGCCCGCGCCGATTCGATCCAGAATGCGCGTCGGCGGAACTGACTCGCGTAGCATTTGTTCACCATCCCACGCGACCGCGCCATGCTCACCGAGCGTTGCCACAATGTGGCGCGCGTGACTCAACTTACGCAAGCCCTCTACGAGTTGCGCCGGTGTTCCGTCAATACCAAAAAGACGTAGGGCATCACGCGCGCTGCAAAAGATCAACTCCACTTGTTGAATAAGAGGCACGAGTATTTTCGCGGCATCACTTTCCGACCACAATTTTTGCCGATAGTTGATATCAAAGCTGATGGGAATATTTGCCGCTTGCGCGCGCGCCACAATCATTTCGAGTAAGGCGCGACAATTCGGTGCAAGCGCCGGTGTGATTCCGGTCAGGTACAACAGTCGTGTATCTAAAAGATAATCCCAATCAATCTGCTCGGGCGCGAGTTGCGTGATCGCGGAATTCGCGCGGTCATAAATGACCTGCGTCGCACGCGGCGGCTCGGCGAACTCGATGAAAAACGTGCCGATGCGACCGCTCTGTGACCACACCACCGCGCTCAGGTCCACGCCCGCCATTTGCAGATGATTCGCGACCAAACGCCCGAGCGCCTGATCCGGTAATGCAGTCAGCAGCCCACAATGCCGTCCAAGACGCGACAGCGCGCCCGCCGTATTGCCCTCAGCTCCCGCGGGGAAAACTTCCAGTTGACGCGTGAGTTCGAGCCGCTGACCGGCAGGTACACTCAACCGCAGCATCAGTTCGCCAAAGGTCGTTAGGTCGAAACGAGGATTACGACTCATTGCGAAAACTCGATTCAGAGAGGAACATCACAAGTCCCCAAACAAAGCGCGATGCACGTTAAGCTTTTTCATTTTTGAGATGAGTTGTAGCCACTCTTGGTTCGATCCCATGCCTCACGGAAGGCGCGTGCTTTGGCAGTGAATTCATTTGTAGACGCAAGCTTGCTCGAAACCAGCGCGCTGCCAACGCCGACGGCGACCGCGCCGGCGCGCGCATATTCCGCGAGATTGTTCACCGTAATCCCACCCGTCGGCACAAATTCGACCTCGTCGAGCGGCGCGCGCAGTGCCTTCAAGTAGGCAGGACCAACTGCATCCGAGGGAAAGAGTTTCACCATGCGACAGCCCGCGGCGACCGCCATTTGCACTTCGGTTGGCGTAAAGACACCCGGCAAATGCAGAATGTGATTCCTTTGCGCGTTCGCGATCACAGTTAAATCCAGATTGGGTGAAACCGTGAACTGTGCGCCTGCACTCAACGCTTGTTGGAGCTGCCTCTCCGTGCGTACCGTCCCCGCGCCCACCAACATTTTTGCTTCAAACTGTTCGCGCAACGCGACTATGGCGTCGAGCGCACCCGTGCTATTCAAGGTGACTTCGACTATCGGGATACCTTCACTGCATAATATCTCAGCCAGCGCGAGCATTTCATTGAGCGTCATGTCGCCGCGAAGGATCGGGATAATGCCAATGTCTTTGACGCGCTGTGCCGTATCCTGAGTTGAAAGTTTCATACGGATTCATTCCCAAAAAATTCAACTCTGCGTGCAAGTCAGTCGCATAAGATACGCGGAGCGAATTCTATTTTGCCCCAAGTGGGGTTAGGCTGCAAGTGGTCTTGACGCTACAGCTTGCGATTTACACCTTGTTGCGATGGTAACGCATAGAAAAGGCGAAATAGATTCGCTTCTATTTCGCCTCGCCGAGTCAACCCGCGCTTTACTTTCCTGTGCTCTGACCGATTTCAATCTCGCTGAATCAACTCCCCGCGTAAAAGATGCGATAGATAGTTCCGCCAGAATCGTCTGACATGAACAGACTGCCATCCGGTGCGGTCAGCACATCGACCGGTCGTCCGAATGCCCTGCCACTCTGGAGCAGCCAGCCCGTCGCAAAATCTTGTACCGGACCCGCTTGCCCGTTCGTGAAATGAATGCGCACAATTTTGTAACCGGTGGGCTGACTGCGAAAAGTCGAGCCATGCAGCGCGACCAAGAGAGCGCCGCGATACTCTTGCGGAAATTGTTGACCGGCGTAGAACGTGAGACCCAATGCGGCAGAGTGCGCCTGAATATTGATTAGTGGTTTTGCCACGCCATCGCATCCGCCGGATCCTCCGAATTGTGGATCGACGATGATGCCGGCGTGACAGCGGGGCCAACCATAATCTTGACCTTGCCGCACAATCTGAATCGTGTCGGGCGGTTGATTGTCGCCAAGATTGTCGCTGCCATTATTAGTCGCCCACAGCTCATTCGTGCCCGGACGAAAGCCAAGCCCCACAGCATTGCGCAAACCGCGCGCATACACTGCCCCACCGCTGCCATCTGAATTGAAACGCATAATTGTCGCGCGCCGCTCGTCACTCTCTTTACACAGGTTGCACGACGAGCCAACCTGAATAAAGAGCGACGACCCGTCCGGGCTAAAGACCAGCGTCCGCGTAAAGTGATCCTGTGGACCGGGCAGCCCGTCAATCACCACTTCGCGTTTTTGGAAAGCGCCATTCGCATCGGGCTGGCTCAGTCGAAACACTTGCGTCGCGGTGGAAACATATAGCGATCCATCTTGATAAAAAGCGAGACTGCTGGGCAAACTGAATCCTTGCGCGATCACATCAACACCATCTGCTACGCCGTCGTGATTGCGATCGGCGAGGCGCACGATCCGTCCTGCGCCGCGCTCGGCGAGATACAATTGCCCGTCGGGTCCAATCGCGAGATTGCGTGGCGTATTCAGCCCACTCGCGAAAACAGAGATACCAAAACCGGAGGGCAGGTTAATTGGTTGGGCAGCAGGCGACACGCGCGTCGGAGCAGCGGCAGGATTTTGCACAGTGGTCGCGGTGACCGCGGGACTTGGCGCGCGGCTCGCTGTGGCGGACGCGGAGATTGAAGCCGCGCGAGTTGCCGTCGGTTGCTGTGTGACCGCGCTTGGAGACGCGGCGCGCGATGAGGCAGGACTCGACTCGACCACGGGCGCGTTCGTCACGGAATTATTTGATGGAAGGGTCGCGCTCGTGGCAGAACCACCGCTACATCCGGCAAGCGCGAATAAGCAGAGTCCGGCAATAATAAAAAATTGTTTCATCTCAACTCCACTTGCATGCAGCCACAAATCGTCAACGGTTTCCTATTACTTGAGGCAAGGTGACTGTAAAAACGCTGCCTCGTCCGACCTGACTTTCGACGTGAATCTTGCCCCCTTGCGCTTCAACCAATTCCTTCGCGATCGCCAAGCCCAATCCCGTACTCGTTCCGGTGCGCGAGGCATCGCCGCGATAGAATCGCTCAAAGATATGGGGGAGCAAATAGGGCGCGATGCCCGGTCCCGTGTCCTGCACCCGCAGCGCGACTGAGCCATTGACTTGAGCGGTCGTCAGGCGAATTGATGCCCGCGTGGGTGTATGCACCAGCGCGTTATCAATCAGATTCACAAGTACTTGTTTTAGCGCATCGCGATCACCCAGCACCTGCGCGCTAACGGAGGCTTCGCAGTCAATTGTCCTCTGCGGAGCGCGCAGTCTCATCTGTTTGCAAACATCCTCCAGCAGCGGTTCGATGGCTACCGGTTCTCGTCGTAAGGCTTGTCCCGCGTCCGCGCGCGCGAGCACCAGCAACTGAGTCACCAGCCGAATCAATCGCTCGACTTCATCCTTCGTGTCGGACAAAATATCCGCGCGCTCATTCGCCTCAATCGTTTGTTCACGCCGCAGGAGTTCGATGTTGCCGCGCACGGTCGTCAACGGGGTTCGCAATTCATGCGAGGCATCAGCCACAAAGCGGCGTTGTGATTCCAGTGATTGTTGCAGCTGGCGGTAGGCGGACTCGAGTTCGGTCAGCATTTCGTTGAAAGTAATTGCCAATTGTCCGATTTCATCGCGAGGTCCGGCGTGCTCGACGCGCCGGCTGAAATTGTGCTCTGCGCCAATCGCCTGCGCGGTGCGGGTAATGCGGTGAATTGGACTGAGCGCAGTGCCTGCGGTCAATTGCGCCAGTCCTGCCGCGCTCACACCGGCGCAGACGGAGGGTCCGTACTTTAAAGCCGGTTCACCTGAACGCGCTTGGCTGCTCGACACCGGCATCAGCGGGACCAAGCTCGTGGTTACCGGATATGTACTTACGACAGACTGCAAGCTGGTCGCAGGCGCGCAGATGGAATTTTGGCAAGCCAACGACAAGGGTCAATATGACAACTCGGGTTACACGCTGCGCGGGCATCAGTTCACCGACGCTAACGGGCGCTACCAGTTGACGACGATTGTGCCTGGGTTGTACACGGGACGGACCGAACACATTCACGTCAAAGTGCAGGCGGTGAACGGACCTGTTCTCACGACGCAGTTGTACTTTCCGGGCGTGCAGAGCAATTCAAGAGACGGCATTTTTGATCCGAAAATGCTGCTGACCATTCAGAAGAACAGTGATGGCACTCTCTTGGGCACCTACAACTTTGTCGTAAACACGAAATGAAATCGAATTGAAATAGACCTGAGAGCAGGCTAAGAAAAATCCTACATCTTCTCAGCCTGCTCTCAATTTTTTCTTGGATTGCTCTCAGGTGTTTAACCTAGAGTGTGCAAGTGAACGGTATTGGCTTGAGGGGAATAGTTGGCGCGGATGTTCGATTGAGCCAGCACGCGCGTGAATGTCACTGCCACAATTTTCAAACAGGGTAATCCGATGCGCATTGATCTAAATGATATTTCACTTTTTTCAGACCTTATCGTGGCATTCAGGTTCGTAACTACTTCATTCGTCATGAAGCTGGCGGAAATCGGGCTGGACCTGAACATGATGATGATCTGTGGTCCTTCGCCGAATGACACGCGGCACCTCTGAAGATTTATCAATTGCCCGTATCAAAACCGCGATCTGATCTCAAGCCGATGCGACACTTTTGCTCTCTGCTCTCGCAGCGCGAGCAAACAAAAATCCCGCGAACAATATCTCGCGAGATTTTTAATAGGAATTCGCAATCCACATTCTCGGAGCGAAGCGAAGAGCGCGCGCTTTCTGCGGGACGCAATCCGTCCCCAAGAGATTCCTTGTAGTCGCAATCCGCAGTTCCCTAGTACGCATTCCGGTCGCGGAAAAATTTGAGCGCGGTCAAAATCATAATCTTGAAATCGAACCACAGCGACCAATTCTCGATGTAATACAAATCGTACTTGGTGCGCTCCCAGATCGAGGTGTCGCCGCGCAAGCCATTGATCTGCGCCCAACCGGTGATGCCCGCCTTCTCGCGATGTCGCTCCATATAGCGCGGCACCATCTGGCGGAATTGCTCCACAAATTCCGGTCGCTCCGGTCGCGGACCCACCAGCGACATATGTCCCAAAAACACATTCACGAACTGCGGCAGTTCGTCCAGCGAATAGCGCCGCAGAAAGGCGCCAATGCGCGTGCGTCGCGGGTCATCCTGCTTCGCCCAGACCGGACCCGTTTGTACTTCGGCGTCGGGACGCATCGAACGGAACTTGAAAATCGGGAAGGGATTGGCGTCCAAGCCCATCCGCACCTGCGTAAAGATCGCGGGTCCGCGCGAATCGAGCTTGACCAGCGCGGCAATCATCAGCATGAACGGCGAGATAAAGATCAGCAGGATGGCGCTGATAATCACATCGACAATTCGCTTTAGGGTGAGCCGCCAGCCGCGCAGCGCCACATCGCGCATCGCCAGCAGCGGCAAGCCATTCAAATCGCCGACATTCACCTCCGACGCCATGATTTGAAACACATCAGGAAAAACCTTGATGCTCACGCGACCATCCTCGCAGCGCGAAACGATCGAGAGCAATTGTTGGTGCGAAGCTTCGGGCAGCGCGATGATCACTTCGTCAATGTGGTCGTTCCGCACGATGTCGCCGAGGTCCGCCGCGCGCCCGATCACCGGCAATCCGAGCACCATCGTCCCGACGCGGTCATCGTCGAGAAAAGCGACCGGGCGATAACCGAGACGCGGCGAGTCGCGAATTTTTTCGAGAATCATATTGCCCGCTTCGCCCGCGCCTACGATCAGCACATTCAATTCGCCCCAGCCGCGCCCGTACAGCAGCGAGCGCAGCCCGCCGTGTAAAAAGCGACCGAGGCTCACGAGCAGCAACGTCGCCACCCAGCCGAGGATGATCAGCATTCGTGGATATTCAAAATCGCGATAGACCAGCGTGGTGAATGCGATGCCAATGATGACGCCGATCGAGGTCGCGGGGACAAGCTTGTAAATTTCGTCGAGGCGCGATTCGCCGCGACGCAAGTGGTACAGCTTGTAAAAAAAATAGACTGCCAGCAGCGCCACAGTGTTCATCACCACCACCGGCGCGTAATCTTCAAAGCGCGGTGTGACCGAGTTCCCGCTACTGACAAAAAAAGTGGCGCGGTAGGCGGCAAAGAAGGCAAGCACAATCATTGCCGCATCCACGAGGACGAGCGAGGCAGTCAGGAGCCATTCGGCGCGGCGTTTCATTTATCCTTTGACTTCCGATAAATTTGGCGCGGTGGGCAGCGGGCGAATCATTTCGCGCACCAGTGCCAGCCCACCGCGCGCGGCAATGCCCGCCAGCACGACCGCGTGCAGCCACAACGGCGTCGTGCTCGCATAATGCTTGCGGTAAAAAATATACATCGCGCGATAAAACTCGATCTGCGCGCGGCGCGAGCGCTTGGACGACTCGCGCTTGTAATGCAAAACTTCGACGCGCGGGTAATAGAAAATTTTCCAGCCGTGTTGCTTGATGCGCAGCGCCAGGTCCAGGTCTTCACCGTACATAAAAAACGATTCGTCCAACAGCCCCGCATCTTGCAACGCCGCGGTTCGGATCAACATACACGCGCCCACGACGGAATCAACCTCCGCAGTTTGATTTGCGTCAAGAAAAGTTAGATTGTAGCGACCGAAACGCGGTGAGCGCGGGAAAAGTTTGCTCAGACCAACCAGCCGATAAAAAGAAATTTCCGGCGTGGGGAAACTGCGGCGGCAGGCGAGATCGAGCGAACCATCCGCGCGAATCAATTTTGGTCCGGCTACACCGGCGTCAGGATGTTCATCCAAAAAGTTGAGCAGTTCGCGCAGCGCGTCGGGCGAAACCACCGTGTCGGGATTCAGCAGCAGCAATGCGCGCGGTGGCGCTGAACGCGACAGAAATTCGCGCAAGCCCAGATTATTCCCGTAGGCATAGCCACCGTTGCGCGGACTGGCGATGAGCGACACATTTGGAAACTCCGCACGCACCATTTCCGCGCTGCCATCGCGCGAGCAATTGTCCACCACGATGGTTTCAAAATTGATTCCGCGCGCCCGCGCCAGCGATACCAAACAATCGCGCAAGAGTTCGCGCGTGTTGTAATTCAGAATAACGATTCCTAAATCAAGCATATCGGAAATCGCAAGTCGCCGGTCGCAAGTCGCCAGTCGCAAGTCGCCAGTCGCAAGTCGCCAGTCGCAAGTCGCCAGTCGCAAGTCGCCTATCGCCAATCCGACTGCGTTTGCTATTAGCGCTAAGCGATAGGCGATTAGCTCGACTCTTCCACTCTCATCTCCAGCACGCGATCGAGGCGAAAGTGACGCTCACCATTGCGCAAATAACAATGCGCGCGCAGGTAAATGTAATCGTGTCGCACGTGAACCCCGGTCGGGCTGACCCAACGTTCGGACAGCGCGCCAAATTCATCGACGTAGCGCAAGAATAATTTTCGATTCAGGCGCAACGCCTCTTGCAGCGCGGGCGGCAACGGCAAATCGGTGACGACCTCTTGGGGCCAGGCAATCGTTCCACCTTGCAGACTCAAAAGATCGCCGAGCGTGCGCGCGCCGTTCGCCGCCAACGATTGAGTAATAAACGAAAACACTTCGCGCGTGGTGAGCACATCCGCCAGCGCGCGGTGCGAGCGCTCAGTCTCGATGCCCAAATCCTTGGCGACGCGCGGCAGACTATTCGAGCGAAAACTGAAATAGCGACGCAAAAAGACCAGCGTGTCGAGGGTAATATTCGTTGGCGTATCCGCGCGCGCCATCCGAAATTCATTTGCCACAAAGCCGAGATCGAACGGCGCATTGTGCGCGACGAGAATCGCGTCGGCGAGCATCGCCTGCACGTTCGGCACGATCTGTGCGAACGTCGGCGCGTCGCGCACATCCGCGTCATAAATTCCGTGAATGCGCGACGCGCCCAGTGAGATCGAGCGACCGGGATTCAGCAGCGAGGTGAAATAATCTTCCATCACTTCGCCGCGAAAACGCGCCAGCGCAATTTCGACCACGCGATCACCAAAGCGCGGCGTCAAACCGGTCGTTTCGGTGTCGAGAAAAACGAACGCGG
>JBBSHK010000017.1:0-14950 GCA_038253185.1 Anaerolineae bacterium
CACCTGCCGAATACGAAAGTTTGCGCCTGACACAAAAAGATGCGGAGAAGTATTTGCAACCGCCGGAGCGAGACCAATCGACGTGGGCACAACTCGCGCAAACGATGGCAGCTCCGCTCAAGCCGCAGTTGCCTAGATTCGCGCGAGTCAGCCTCGCGACGCTCCGTAACCTGCGCTATGTGAGTTTCGTCACGGCTGCCTTGGGGGTAGCTCTCGTGAGTGGGATACTGGCTCTCGCCGTTCCCTATGTAAGATTGATTGGACTGTGCTTGATTGGTCAATTGGCGCTGGTTGGCTGGGGCTGGCCCGCGTATGTAAAGAGCGAGCAGGAAAAATTTCAGGAAAGCCTCTCCCTCTGGGGACAAGCGAAATCCAGATGGTATCAATTGTTTTACTGCGCGCGCGATGCTTCGGTTTTTACTCTCACGCCGAGGCGGCTGATGACACCGGACCAAGTCCGCTCATATGTTTTTGAACATTAGTCGTTCGTCGACACTGGCGGAAGCTCCGGCTCGAGTACTCAAGGATTGTTTATGGCATACGTCATCACTGAACCCTGTATCGATGTAAAAGATGCCTCGTGCGTCGCGGTTTGCCCGGTCGATTGTATCCACGGCGACGATGAAGATAATATGCTGTACATCAATCCGGATGAGTGCATTGACTGCGGCGCGTGCACACCCGAATGTCCGGTAAGCGCGATTTTTCCGGCGGAGAATGTGCCGGAACAATGGCGCTCGTATATCGAATTGAACGCGGCGTACTTTCAGAAAAAGTAGCTCTGGTCGGTGTATCCCGCAAATGATCGGATGGCGTGATGTTGTCTCAATTTATGTACTCGCTGCTCCAGCACCCCGCACAACTCCTCGACGATAATTTTATTTTCAGTTTCTTGCAGCTCGGCGTCCTGCTCACTTTTTTGATTACCGCAGTACGCGCCTGGCGTTTTTCGCCCTCGCGGCTGCGCGAACTTTTCACCGCGGCGATTTTTGGTCTGTTGCTCGAAGAGGGTGACATCATCATCTTTGGGACCTACAGCTATAATGCCCACTGGCTCTCGATCGGTTTTGTGCCGATTGCGATCGGGCTGACCTGGGCGATGATTGCCGCCTCCGCGATGAATTTCAGCGACGCGCTCGGTCTGCCCTCTCTCGACGATCCGAAGGTCACGCGCCCGCGTTCGTTGAGCGGCACGTTGCGTTGGTTGGCGCGCGGTTCGATTGCGCCCGTCGCGGACGCGGTGTGGGCAACGGTACTTGATCTGGCGCTCGACGCGGTCGCGATTCGTCTCAAACTGTGGACGTGGAACATTGGACTTGATCAGGGCTGGTTCGGTGTGCCGTGGGGGAATTTTTATTCGTGGCTGTTTGTGGTTGCGATGTTTTCATTTTTCACGCGCCTCGTGCGTCGTCGCGAAGCGGAACGCGGCACCGCGCAAGGTTGGTGGCAACTCGCGGTCCCCTTCGCCGCGTACGGTGGTCTCCTGGCTGCTATCGTGCCATTCGAGATCCTCGAGGTCACAATTTTCGTGACGAACCGGCAGGGCACCTGGCCCATTTTTCTTTTCACCTTGGCGTCTTTTGTCGGGGTCACGTTATATGGTCTGTGGAACGCGCGTTTGCAGCCGCGCGAAGAACCGGACCGCTGGCTGCTGTTCCTGCGTATCATCATTCACTTGAATTTCCTCGCGGCGATATTCGTCACCGGAATTTTCTTACAGCTTCCGATTCTGTTGTGGGTCTCCCTGACGATGCTGGCAGTCGAATTGGGCGGGATGTACTTGTCCCATCGCGCGGGGGTTACGCGGCGGGGGACTGCCCGGATCGGTCTCACGATGCGAGAGTCACGCGCGGAATGAAATATTTAAGGTGGGTGATTGGCTGTGCGGCTATCGTCCTCTCGATGATCGCCTGCGGACCGCGCCCGACGGCGACGCCCGGATTGGCGACCGGGATTGCGACGCGCGCGGGTCCCACCTTTCCGCGCTCTCCAAATGCCACGCCGCGCGTGGGCACGCCGGTCGTGCCGCGCGCCACACTTCCGCCACAGTCGCCCAGCCCTTCGCCCCTACCGACCGCGCGGGCGCACCTGTTTGACGATGTCGAGCCGCAGGAGATCCTGGCGGCAGTGTTTCCGAATCTGGCTCTGAGTCTGCAGCCGGAGGGTTTTCAGGTGCAGAACAATAAGGACTGGCTGGTGTGGGTCAACGACCGCGATGAGGGCCGCATCACGCAGACGCAGCAGGAAGAGTTGGTTGCCATCATTGCGAGCGAGGTGGGCGCAAGTCCGCCCAAAGAGGCGGGGGCTTTTGGTCCCTCCTCCGATTTCGTCGCTTTGCTCCAGCGTCAAAACGGCAAACTCGTAATGACGCACCGCGAAAAAATATTGCCGCCGATTTCTCCGCTCGCGATTGACGTGCGCATTGGGCGCATTGTCGACGTCGATCACGACGGACAAGATGAATTGTTGGTCGCGACGAATACAGTGCAGACGCTCATCATTCGCACCGAGGCGCACCTGTATCGTTGGGAAGGCAACACCTTGAAGGAATTGTGGAAAGGCGTCGAGCTGAACGATAACACTGCCGCGGTAAATCAGGACGAGTTCTCGGTCTATGAGGCGACGCTCGACTTTGCGGACCTGGACAATAACGGTGTTGACGAGATCATCGCGAACGCGCGGTCGACCGTCTATCCGAAAGACCCTGATGGGCGCGCTGACCTGACCGCGCCGGCGAATGTCTCGATCGAGCGCATAGTTTACAAATGGAACGGCGACGTGTTTGCGCTCGATCGTACTCTCAGTACTCCTGCCGTCCCGCTGCGTACGCCAACGCCGTAACGCGCTCGGCGCGTAAACATCGCTCCGCGTTGATTCCTCGATGTGACCTAACGCAATGAGCCGCACGAAAAAAAAATGAACGCATGCGCGCGCATGCGTTCACACTAGCCGTCCTCCTCTTCTTTCTGCTGGCGACCGGATTCATGTTGAATCCAATGATCGCGCCGCTGCCCGATCAGGTGCGTGACTGGGGCGACCCGCTTGAGAACACTTGGGTGCTGGCGTGGGACGCGCACCAATTGACGACCGATCCGCTGTCGCTGTACCACGCGAATATTTTTTATCCCTACTCCAACGCACTCGCGTTTTCAGAAAGTCAACTCGCCAGCGCGGTGCTCGCGCTGCCGCTCAATTTCGCCGCGGGCAATCCGGCGCTCGCGTACAATTTTGTTTTTTTCTTCGCGTTCGCGTTCTCCGCTTTCACCACCTATCTACTGACCTATGACCTTACGCGCAATCGCTGGGGCGCGCTGCTCGCGCTCGCGCTGATGGGCGCGGATTACACTGTTCGCCCGATGCCCTATGCTCCCATCCAAACCGGCGCGGCGGTACCATCCACGTATCGTTGGCTCGCGCAGCAGCGCCCGGGCAATGTGCTCGAATTGCCGGTCGACGTCGGTCAAGTCGAACCGATTACGCGCTCCATGTATTTCAGCGCATACCATTGGCATCCGCTGCTGCTCGGTTACGGTAGCTTTGCGCCGCAAACGAACGTGGACCTTATTAATCTCGTGAACTCTTCACTCAATCCGGTGACGGCGCGTTTGCTCAATCTGTTGCGCGAATTCGACGTGAGATACCTTGTGATGCACAGTGGCGAGTACCCCAAAACGCAATGGCAACAACTGGAGCCATCGCTCAATCAGTCCGATGGATTGCAACGCATTTATGTCGGCGAGTCGGATTACGTCTATGGCGTACTCGGAGACGCGTCGCCCCACCGATTGTCCTTCAATGCGCTCCCCCCCTCGTTCGCGCAAGTGGGTCAGTCCTACCTTGCGTATCTGACAATTCAACATCTGCGCCACTATCTGATCGTTACAGGAGATCACGCGCCGCACGAGGTTGCGGTCGTGTGGAATAAAAACGGCGCGCCGGTGATGACCCAAACCTTTCGCGTGACCCTGCCGGAAGTGTTGCACGCTCGCGCGGAAGGTGTGCCATTGAACCTGACTATGCCGCGCGAGGCAGGCACCTATCAACTCGCTTGGCGGCTCGATTCCAAACCCCTGACGGCGATTGATGGGAACGCCCAAGTGTTGGTTCAAGCTGACGCGCGGGAAAAAATTTCCGCTGCGCCGATTGAGCTTTTGTCGACGACTCTCAACACGCGCGAGGTGAGCGCGGGGGGCGAAATTATTCTGACGCTCTTTTGGCGACGCGTGCGCGCAGTGCCAGAAAATTATCGGGTGGTGGTGAGATTGATTGATGCGCAAGGAAAAGTGTGGACACAAATCGCGCGCCAGCCAGAACTCGATAGCTATCCGACAAGGTTGTGGCGCGATGGTGAGTTGGTGGCGGACGGCTACGCGGTGCCGGTGCCGAATGAGGTCAGCGTGGGCGCGTTCCATCTCTTGCTTCAATTGGCGCGCTAGGAGATAGACGAGGCTGTGGTTTTTCGCGATCCCGCGGGCGACCCAGTGGATGAGTTTACAATTGGCAGAGTCCAAGTCCGCGCGCCGTGATTTTAGTTTTCGATCGCCGCGCCGCGAGGAATCTTGCGTCGTGAACTCTGCGGTTGACACCTTCACGCGCGGACATATAATAATCGCGGGCACAAATCTATCCGAGAGAGGCGGGTTCAATGGTGAAACTGGTCGCGCTCTATCGCCAGCCGCCCGAGGTCGAAATCTTCGACCGGGCTTATTTTGAAACGCACGTTCCGCTCGTCAAGAAAATTCCGGGCTTGCAGCGCGTCGAAATCAACCGGGTGACCGGGGCGCCGCGCGGCGAACCCGATTTTTATTTAATCACCGCGCTGTACTTTCAAGACCGCGCGGCAATGGATCAGGGACTCGCGTCGGAGGAGAACAAAGCAGCGGGGAAAAACTTGATGAGCTTTGCCAAAGGGTTGGTCTCGTTTGTGTACGCCGAAGAGCAAGCGGACGACTCAAACTAGTGAATCAATGACTTTCGAAAAAATTTTGTACGATTCCTACGACCGTCGCGCGACGGTGACGATCAATCGCGCGGAAGTGTACAACGCGTTCGATTATCAAACACTGCGCGAACTCGCGGAGGCGTTTCGCGCGGCTGCGGACGACGATCGCGTGGGCGTGCTCGTGCTCACGGGCGCGGGCGAGAAGGCATTCTGCACCGGCGCGGATTTGAACGAACAAAAACAATTTCTCAGTCGCCCGCACGATTACTACAAATGGTTCGGCGCGTTTCAAGACGCGCACGATCAACTCCGCTGGATAGGCAAGCCGACGATTGCGCGGCTGAACGGAATTGTCGTCGGCGGTGGCAATGAATTCAATATGTCGTGCGATCTCGCGATTGCGGCAGACCATATTTTTATCCGGCAGATTGGAAACTCGCGTGGCAGTGTGGCAGCGGGCGGCGCGACACAATGGCTGCCGCTGCTGGTTGGCGACCGGCGCGCCCGCGAAATTTTGTGGCTGAACGAAGAGATTCCCGCGCACAAGGCGCTCGAGTGGGGACTTGTGAATCAGGTTGTGCCGAAAGAGCAACTCGACGCGGCGGTGGACGCGATGGTTGAAAAGCTCCTGCGCAAGATGCCCGAAGTGATGCGCTATACCAAAACGCAGACCAACTTTTGGAAAGAGTTCGCGTGGTCAATGACGGTGATGCACGCGCGCGATTGGCTCACGCTTCACGCCGATTCCGCCGAAGTGGAAGAGGGCTTGAATTCGTTTTACGAAAAGCGCGAGGTGAACTATGACGAACTGCGCGCGCCAAAAGTCGCGGGTGACTCACCCGATGTGCCTTGGGGCAATTACACGTGCACGTGCGGCAACTGCGGCGCGACGCGCATCCCCGCGGGTTTTAAATTTTGCGGCAATTGCGGGAATCCGTTGTGAATAATTAACTACGAAGGCACAAAGTCACTAACGAAGGAAATATTTCTCTTTGTGCCTTCTTGTCTTTGTGGTGGACAATTATGGCTTGGGATTATAATCCGTTCGCCGAGCGCGAGCTGCCGCCGATGAGCGAGGCAATGTTTGCAACGCTCGTCGTGGCGCGATTGCGCGCAGTCCCCGGCGTTGAAATTCTTTTACAGTCGCGGCTCGAACTGAAACTGCGCGTGCGCGGTGAAAACACGACAGCGCGGCTCGACGAATCGTACCGTCAATATCGCGCCGAGCCGGGCGCGTTGCATCCAATCGTGGATGAGGCAATCCAGCGCGCGGCGCGGCTGACCTCGACGGCACAATCAAATCCGACGGGCGCGTTCGCACAGATTGCGCCACATCTCTTTCCAATTCTCATTGGCGCGGCGGATTGGGAACAAAAGCGGCGGGCAGGGATAAACCTCGTCACGCGTCCGCTTGCCGGTGACGTGAGCATTGCTCTGGTGATGGATGGGGACAAAAGCGTGACATTCCTCGATTACGCTACAATCTTGCAGTGGAAGGTTGAGACAGCCACAGCGTACGAAACTGCTCTTGACAATCTCGAACGAGCCGCGCAAGTTTTTTCTTTTTCTGTAATTGGCGAAGGCGTAAACACACTGCTGATTGACCGCGCGGCGGACGGTTACGCCGCGACGCGCGCGATTCTCCCCGCGCGCTTGGACGATTGGGCGCGGCGCGTCGAGGGCGAACTCGTGCTCGGTCTGCCGCAGCGCGATTTCCTGATTGGCTTGAGCAGCGAGCATCCGAGCTTTGCCGCGCTTCGTGCCCAGGTCGCGCAAGATTGGCAGGAGGCAACGCACGCACTCTCGCGCGAATTATTGGTCTATCGCGACGGCGCGCTCGAGATTTGGGAATGATTTGAAACGAAACAGGTGAAATGATGGCACTGAAAGATTTAGCTTTTACGATTCTGTACGTCGAGGATTTGGAACGCGCGACAAAATTTTATCGCGATACTCTGGGATTAACGTTGGCGTACGCGACGCGCGGTTGGGTGCAGTTCGATACGAACGGCGCGGCGCTGGTGCTTCATCCCAAGCTCGACCATCAGCAACAAGGCGGCGCGCAATTCACGCATGTGGCGTTCCGCGTCGATGACCTTAATGCGGAATACAAACTGTTGAACGAAAAGAATGTAAAATTTCACGCGCCACCCGCCACCGCGAGTTTCGGCAAGCACGCGACGCTGGTTGATCCTGAAGGCAACGAAATTGATCTGTTGGAATGGGCACCGACGCGCGCGCGTATGGTCACGCAGAACACTGTGGTGAACGAAATCATTAACAACCATCCAGAGACGATGGAAGTTTTTGAAGACCACGGCAT
Source organism: Anaerolineae bacterium (assembly GCA_038253185.1). GTDB lineage: Bacteria > Chloroflexota > Anaerolineae > UBA4142 > SHND01 > JBBSHK01. The sequence goes on from JBBSHK010000017.1 coordinate 7,266, forward strand.
CCGTATCTGCGGCGGTTGTCTTGTGCTGTTGAACGCGCCGGTGTACGAGACGGCAGAATACAGTGGCTTGGCTTCCGAGGAATTATCGGAGTTGGTCGAAGAATTAAATGGCAAATTGGTGGAATTGGATTCGTTATCACACGCGACGCAAAAATGAATTACGAAAATATTCTCGTGACGCGGGAAGACGCAATCGGCATCTTGCAACTCAACCGTCCCGGCGTACTGAACGCGCTGAACGGCGCGGTGATGAACGAGTTGACAACCGCGCTGGAACAATTGGACAACGACGACGCGGTGCGCTGCATTATTATCACCGGCAACGAGCGCGCCTTTGCCGCAGGCGCGGACATTAAAGAAATGGCGGAAGCGAGCGCGGTCCAGATGCTCCAGCGCAATTGGATCGCGTACTGGGACCGCCTGAAGAAAATCGGCAAGCCGATCATCGCCGCGGTGAGCGGTTATGCGCTCGGCGGCGGCTGCGAGCTTGCGATGGCGTGCGACATTATCATCGCGTCGGAAACCGCGCAGTTCGGACAGCCGGAAATCAACCTCGGCGTGATGCCCGGCGCGGGCGGCACACAGCGTCTGACACGCGCTATCGGTAAATCACGCGCGATGGAGTTGGTACTGACCGGAAAATATATTGCGGCGCGCGAGGCAGAAGCGCGCGGGTTGGTGGCGCGTGTCGTGCCACCTGAAGTGTATTTGGACGAAGCAAAAAAACTCGCGCATGAGATTGCGAGCAAAGCGCCGGTCGCGATCAAACTGGCGAAAGAATCGGTGAACAAGGCATACGAGTTGTCGCTCGCCGACGGACTCGATTACGAACGCAAGCTGTTCTATTTTCTTTTCGCGACCGAAGATCAGGATGAAGGAATGCGCGCGTTCATCGAAAAAAGAAAAGCGGAGTGGAAGGGGAGGTAAATGGACAATGAGCCATGAACAACGCACAATGTAAAATGACAAATGTAAAATGAACAATCAAGAAATTGGATGAGCAGTTTCCAATCCGCAATCCGAAATCATAAATTAGAGATGGATGCCGAACCCGAACTCATCACTATTATCGAAGGTCCGCCGCCCGATTTTAAAATCGTGGACGACGCGTGGATGTATTCGCTGCTCGATGCGAGCCGCGCGTATTATATTTCCTTGTGCCAGGTGCGCTCGTTCAATGGACATGCGCTGCTCGAACGCTGCCAGCGCGCGTGGTCGAACCAGCGTGCCATCCGCCTTGACTTTCCGACGATGAGCGGAATGCGCCGGCAGTTGGAAATCATCTCGGCGCGTTACGAGAAATTGCCGGAAGGCGATTTGTTGAATTTGTGGGTGCGACACCTGCCGGATGAAATCGAGGACATCGCGCCGCGCGATGACGATTCTGAAGGTTGAAGTGAAAAGAATGTCGCGTTGTGTGGGACAGGAATGAAAACGATTCGCGCCGCGGTTATCGGAACCGGCTGGGGACAAATGCACATCGACGCCTTGCGCCGCGTGAAGAATGTGGAGCTGGTCGCGTTGTGCGACAACAACGCGGCGCGCGGGCAAGAAGTTGCCAAGAACGCGAAAGTTGCAAAATTTTTCCGTGACTATGATGAAGTGCTGGCGCAAGACGAAATTGATTTAGTGAGCATCGCCACGCCGCCTGCGACTCAGAAAGAAATCGCGCTCAAATCCATTTTCGCGAAAAAGCACGTACTCTGCGAAACGCCGCTCGGTCTGAATGCGCGCGAGGCGCAGGGATTGTTGGAAGCGGCGCAGGCGCGCGGCTTGGTGCACGCGGTGGCGTACCAGACGCGCTATTTGCCCAGTTACGCTTTCGCCAAAGAATTGATCGAAGAAGATTATCTCGGCACGTTTTTGCGCGCCAGCGTGAATATGACGCTCGAACGACCGTGGGGCACCAATGGCAACTGGGCGGCGGATGAAACGCGCGGCGGTGGAATTCTCGCCGATGTCGCGATCCATTTCATCGACGCGCTGCGCTGGTGGTTCGGTCCCATCGAATCGGTGATGGCAGACTGTCATACGTTGTTCCCCGAGATTCGCGTCGCAGTACCAGCGGATAAGGGCGAGAAAGAAGCCAAGTACGAAAAATGGCGCGCTACGGCGGACGATGCTTTCCTCGCGCTGCTGCGTTTTTCCGGCGGCGGGCGCGCGATTCTGAATTTTGTGAGCGGCGCGCGCCACGAAGCGGGCTGGACGATTGCGTTGTACGGCTCGCGCGGTTCGCTCTTGATTACGAATGGCGCGCTGTCCGGTCGCCGCGAAGGTGAGCGCGATTTTGGACAAATGGAAATCCCGCGCCGACTCGAACTGCCCGACCGACCGCGCGAGCCGCTGATGTGGTCGCTGCAACGCTTGATCGAAGCAATGGTCGCGCAGATTTCTGCGGACAAGAGTAGTCGCGAAAAAATCCCGAACCCGCCTCCGAGTTTCCGCGACGGCGCGCACAATCTGAAAATCGTGGACGCGATCAAACGCTCGTCGGATGATATGATGTGGGTGGCAGTGTAGGAAAGTTAAAAGTTAAAAGTTGAAAGTTGAAAGCTAGAAATGGAAAGTTAAAAGTTGAAAGTTGGAAGGTTGGAACGCTCATCGTTGTTGAAGAGGACGCGATGGAATATACAAAGCTCCAGTTGACCAAAGCTCAAGGTGTCGCGACGATTACGCTCGATCGCCCTGACAAGTCGAATGCCTTCGACGATGGATTAATTGCCGAGATGAACGATGCGTTGAAAAATGTCGAGCGCGATGCGAATGTGCGCTGCGTCGTTCTGACGGGCGCGGGGAAAAATTTTTGCGCGGGGCAGGACCTCAGCGCGATCCTGGAACGTTACGATTCACCGCAGGGCGTGAACTTTCGGAACCATTTGCAGACCGGCTATCACCAGATGGTCGCGAAAATGCGCGCGATGGAAAAACCAATCATCGCGGCAATCAATGGCGCGGCGGCGGGCGCGGGCTTGGGTCTCGCGTGCGCGTGCGATCTGCGGCACTGCGCGGAGAATTCAAAATTCCGCATGGCGTTCATCGGCATCGCGCTGTCGCCCGATTCCGCGACGTCGTTCTTACTGCCGCGCATTGTCGGACTCGGTCGCGCGCTGGAGATGGCGCTGACGAATGAATTGATCGACGCGCAAAAAGCGCTGGCGTACGGGCTGGTGAATCGCGTTTTCGCGCCGGATGAGTTGCTGCCCAAAACCCTGGAATTTGCGAATGAACTGGCGAAGGCGCCGACAAAAAGTATTGGCTTGACCAAGCGCGCGTTCAACCGTTCGATGTTCACTGATCTCGACAGCGCGCTGGATTACGAAGCCTACTTGCAAGAAATCGCCGGCAGCACTCGCGACCATCGCGAAGGCGTGAACGCCTTTCTTGAAAAGCGCGCGCCGGTATACGAAGGAAGATAAATTCGTACAGACATTGGTGATACAATTGATTTGTTGATCAAGAAGGAGAGAATAAAATGACACAGTTTGTGCGTGAAGACCAGGAACAAGAACTGGAACAGCGGATGGATTCGGAGCTCTCCGCGGCGAGAACGGTGGAGCGCCCCGAAGACTTGACGCCGTTTTACAAAGAGCACCTGATCAATCTGCTGTATATGCAGGCGGACTCGGAGCTGGCGGGTGCGCTCGGCTATGTGCCCTGCGTCAAGCTGTCGCCCAACGTCGAAGAGTTCCTCGCCTCGTCGATGATCGTCAAGGATGAATTCCGCCACGCGCGGGTGGTCTACAAGCTGCTCGAAAATTTGGGCGAAGATGTGGACGCGCACGTGCACCAGTACGATTACACTATGCGCCTGTCGGACGACAATGCCGACATTGGCGCGCAGCGCGCGGGCGGAGACAAGCGCGTCAACATTTTTTATTATCCGATCCCGACCTGGATCGATTTCGTGATGTTCAACTTTTGCATGGATCGCGGCGCGGGACATCAGCTCGAAGATTCATTGCAAGCGAGTTACAGACCGTGGGCGCGTGTGCTCGAAGGAATTTTCAAAGAAGAAAAATTCCACATCGCGCACGGTGACAATTGGGTCAAGCGATTGGCGCAGGACCCCAAGACCCACGCCGAAACACAAGCCGCGCTCGACAAATGGTTCCCGCGCACGATGAATATTTTCGGTCGCGCCAATTCGCCCAAAAATAAAATCTATCGCGAGATCGGCTTGAAGAAACGCGACAACGAACAGGTACGCCAGGCATTCGCCCAAGAAGTGCGCGACCGTTGCAAAGAGAACGGCTTGCAAGTCCCGGACTGGCAGCCGGACCTTTCCAAGATGCCGATGGAAGCGTACGTCGTTGGCTAGTCGCATTGTTTGCTGATTCGAGAGGGGCGCCGGTGATGCGCCCCTCAATTTTTCTTCGCGAGTCTTTACGCGCGCAATTCCATCAGGTATAATAATTCAGAGTGGAGTGAATTGTGAATCGACTGATTATGTATTCGCTCGCGACCTGACCGACGTGCGTCAAGGCACGGCGTGCTTTGCAAGAACGCGGCGTTCAATTTGAAGAACGCGCGGTGGATGATCGTCCCGATTGGGAAGCAGAAGCGATCCGCATCTCCGGGCAATATTCCGCACCTGTGTTTGTGCATCCCGATGGAACGATTGAGGTCGGCTGGGAAGGCGAATTTGGTTGACATGTCGGAGACTGACAAGCCGTGAGCTTGAAACGAGACAACAATAGACAGTCGACTGACGACTAATTATGCGAGAAGCAGTCATTATCGAATCCGTCCGCACGCCGATCGGTCGGCACGGTGGTGTATTGAAAGAAGTACGACCCGACGATCTGGCAGCACTGGTTTTGCGCGAAGTGGCGCGGCGCGCAAATCTTGATCCCAATCTCGTCGAAGAAGTTTATCTCGGCTGCGCGAACCAGGCGGGCGAAGACAATCGCGATGTCGCGCGTATGGCGGTGCTGCTCGCGGGATTTCCGGTCGAGGTCGCGGGCGTGACGCTCAATCGCCTGTGCGCGTCGGGACTGTCCGCGATCAATAACGCCGCACGCGCGATCAAGGTGGGTGAGGGGGATGTATTTATCGCGGGAGGCGTCGAATCGATGTCGCGTGCGCCCTGGGCGGTGCCGAAAGCCGAGAGCGCGTTTCCGTACGGCAATCTCACGATGTACGACACGACGCTCGGTTGGCGTTTCCCCAATCCCAAGCTGCGCGAATTATTTCCGCTCGAATCGATGGGCGAAACCGCGGAAAATATTTTCAGGATGGAAGAAGGCGAGATCACGCGCGAAGCGCAAGATCGTTTCGCGCTAGAGTCACATCGACGCGCGGTCGCGGCGATTGATTCCGGAAAATTCGCGGAAGAAATTGTGCCGGTGATGATCACGCAAAAAAAGGCTGAGGCGAAAATTGTGGACACCGACGAACCTCCGCGCCGCGACACCACGCTCGAAAAACTTTTGTCGTTGAAACCCGCGTATCGCGAAGGCGGAACGGTCACGGCGGGTAACGCGTCGGGGTTGAACGATGGCGCGTCGGCGGTACTTTTGACGAGCGAAGAACGCGCGCGCGAATTGGGATTGAAAGCAAAAGCGCGAATCGTCGCGTCGGCGGTGGCGGGCGTTGACCCGCGCACGATGGGCTATGGTCCGATCCCCGCGACAAAGAAAGTGCTGGAGCGCGCGGGCTTGAAAATCGAAGACATTGGTTTGATCGAACTTAACGAAGCCTTCGCGGTGCAAGCGCTCGCGGTAATGAAGCGCGCGGGCTTTCGACACGAGATCACGAATGTGAATGGCGGCGCGGTGGCGCTGGGTCATCCATTGGGCGCGTCGGGTGCGCGGATTATGACGACGCTGGTGCACGAGATGGCGCGCCGCGCGCCGAACGAACCCCGACCGTACTATGGACTTGCCACCCTCTGCGTCGGCGTCGGTCAGGGTGAAGCGACGATTATCGAGTGGATCGGCGATTAGGAATTTCGGATTGCGGATTGCGGATTGCACGATACTGTTCACTGTCGACTATCTACTGGCGACTGCACCCCATGCCTAAATCCCCGAAAGACGATTATCCCCATCGTGCTTTTCTCGACGAATTTGCGCGCGGCGCGCGGAATGCCGCCGCGCTGAAAGCCGCGCTCGAACTGGAAATCTTTTCTCGCATCGCCGAGGGACAGCGCTCGTTACCCGCGCTCTTGCGCGCAACCGGTCTGGATGAACGCGGGGCGCGGATGCTGCTCGACGCGCTGGCGAACATTGGCTTGCTGATCAAGTCGCCGTACGAATATTTGCTCACGCCGACTGCCGAAACTTTTCTCGTCAAAGGCAAGCCGACCTATTATGGCGACGCGTGGCTCGCGCAGTTGATGTGGGACGCGCGCAGCCAGCTCAGTCGCGCCGTTCGGAGTGGCAAGCCCGGTATTCCCGCGAGTGTTGACGGTGGCGCGCGCGCGCTCGCGTTGCGCGCGTCGCCGACGTGGGTCGAGTGGCACGCGATCCTTCAGGAATTCGCTGGGATTTGGGAAAACCTTGGCGTGAGTGCGATCGAGGGCGAAGGACTGCGCGCATTGGCGCTTGGCGTCGAAGCGGGCTTGAGATTGCTTCCGCTCGCGCAGCGCGCTGTTTCCGCCCAAGTGACTGTGGTGGATTCGGCTCCTGCTCTGGCTCTGTTGAAACCGATTGTCGACGCGCTGGGGCTGCGCGAGCAAGTTCATTCGGTGGAAGGCGATTGGCTTACGATACAACCGGAGCGCGAGGCTTTTGATTTCGCATTGGTGGATTCGATTACGGCGGTCTGCAGTCTGGAGCAGAATGTCGGCATCTTGCACCGCACCTACGAGGCGTTGCGGATGGGCGGGCGCATTGTGCTGCGCGCATTGACGGTCGATGATGAGCGCCGCGGTCCGAGCTGGGTCCCGTTGCTCGGACTGGATTTATTGATCTCGACTATGGATGGAGATATTTATACGACGACGGAGTACCGCGGGATGTTGGAGGCGGCGGGATTTTTTGAGCTGACAGCGATTGCGGAGCAAAACGGCTTTTTGACCGCGCGGCGTATTCCGCCGCCACCGCTGCTGCCGCCCGCGCCGACCGTCGCGCCTGATTTTATACCGCCATCACAAACCTTCACGTGATTCTGAAGTGGCAGGAGGATTGATATATGCAAAACCACATCAAGGTCGGAGAAGTGCATCATGTGACACTCACCGTATCCGATCCCGATCGCTCGCGTGAATTTTACGTTAACGTTCTCGGCTTTCAGCAGGAGGCGGAATTCGACATTGGTCCGCTGCTCAGGAACGGCAGCAGTTGGCTCCTGCTTTTTCCCGCGCCGAACGAGGCAACTGCCGGCGACCGCTTCGATGAAAACCGGATCGGTTTGCAGACGCTCGGTTTCAGTCTCGGCAATTTACAAGAATTGCAACAGGCGGAAAAAATTCTCGACGCGCTGCGTGTCCCGCACGGGATTATTCAGGACTTTGGACCTGAGATAAAATTGTACAGTCTGCTGCTGCGCGATCCCGATAACATTCAGATCGAATTGGTCGCCCCGTACCCAAGCCGAAAATAATTTTTCAATCGCGGTACACAAAACAACAGCGCGCGAGGTCAGCGAAGGTGATTCGAGAATCACGCCGGCTCGCGCGCTGCTTGCATTCAACCCGCGCCTTGAGTGCGGACGCGAGGCTTAACTCTTTGAAAGCCCCTCAG
>JBBSHK010000018.1:0-14652 GCA_038253185.1 Anaerolineae bacterium
CCAATCATACGATTTTGCCTAAACTTCCGTGACTGCCTGAGCGTCACCTAGCACCAATCGTTACTATATTTGCATTTCACATCGTTTTGTATAACATAGCTGAATATTGCGCGAGCAGGTCGAACAACGTTCCAACATCGTTCCATATGATTGCATTCTCGCAGAGGTGACAGGAATATGAACAAATCATCTTTTCGCCAAGCACTACTTTCCGGCGAACCACTCGTCGCCGATGGCGCCACCGGCACCAATTACCAGGAGCGTGGTCTCTTGCGCGGCGTCGCGCCGGAAGAATGGCTCTTTCAGGAACCCGACAAGGTGACGCAGCTTCATCGCGATTTTATCAACGCGGGCGCGAATATTATTTTGACAAATACATTCGGCGGCACACCGCTGAGGCTCCAGCACGCCGGACTGGACGCGACAGCGGCTGAAACGAATCGCCGCGCGGTCGAGCTTGCAAAGCAAGCGGTCGATGGTCAGCGCGCGTGGGTCGCCGGATCACTCGGTCCGACCGGGCAATTGCTCGAACCGTTTGGCACGCTGTCGCGCGAAGATGCCATCGCGGCGTACGCGGAACAAGCGCGTGCGCTCGCGGAAGCCGGCGCGGATCTGCTCGTCATCGAAACGCAATTCGATCTGGGCGAAGCGACTGCCGCAATCGAAGGCGCGCGCTCCGTCGCCGATTTGCCCATCGTATGCTCGTTCAGTTTTGATATGGGCACCAAGACGATGATGGGGCTGACGCCGACACAGGTCGCGCGCGAATTGGACGCGCTTGACGTTGACGTGATGGGCATCAACTGCGGACGCAGCGTCGAAGAAAATTTGCAGAACTTGCGCGAGATGCGCGCGGCGACCAATAAACCGATCTGGATGAAGCCGAACGCGGGCTTGCCGCGAATGACCGATGAGGATGTGGCGATTTATGATGTGACGCCAGAAATTATGGGCGAGCACGCGGCGCAGTGGCTCGAAGCCGGCGCGCAGATTGTCGGCGGCTGTTGTGGCACGACGCCGCAACATTTGCGCGAAATCGCGCGCACCGTCGCCAGTACGACGCGAGTGCCCGCGACGGCAGGTGCTTGATGGTTGCAGCAGTTTGAGAAAAAATGAATCCGCCTCGGCATTGCCGAGGCGGATTTTTTCTTTACTGATGTTATGCAGTCTCATTCTGAACGCGGTGAAGAATCTCGCTAGTCTGATCGAGATTCCACCCGACTTTTATCGGGAGGCAAAAACCGCTCAGAATGAAAGCCAGTGGTTAAGGTGAGTTCTTTATTTTTTTATGATTGCGCCGAACTGGACTGAATTAATTCCGGTGGAGTCGGCGCGCCGCAATTCGGACAAATGAATTTCGTTTGCGCGGGGATGTACGACGCGCCGCAATTAGGACAGCGAATGGGCTGCGGCGCCAGCGGCTGGAGGATTTTTTCAGTCACGACTTGATGTGTGACGGTGCGCGTCGGCCCGCCGAAGTCCAAGTAAATACCACCGCCGCCGGTCGGAGAGCCGCCTGAACTGCTTGACGTAGAGCGCGAGGACGATTTCGATGATTCAGAAGATTTGGAAGATGAGGAGGACTTGCTTCCGCCCAGCGCGCCGAGGATTGCGAACAGCACGGCGACCATAAACACCGCGGCAAAGGTGATGAACACGACAATCGCGGTGAGCCGCAGCGCCTTGTGCACGTCATACAATTCGTACCCGTAGCTAAAGAGATATACGCCGCCCGCGTAAATCAATCCGAGCACAATCAGAATGGGGATGGCGAAATCTTCGCTGAGACTCACGTCGTACCACGCGCGATACGCGATGTAAATCATAAGGGCGAGCGCGAACAGGGCGACCAGCGCGCCCGGGATCAGGAGATAAAGCGGCTTGCCCGGTTTCGACTCGTCATAGTGGTGCTCGACGATAGTGTCTGCCTTGGCTTGAATGTGTGCTCGTGAGTAACCGGGGGCTTGCATTTGTCCTCCAGAGTCGCGCTATTCTAGCATCCGCGTTCGAGAGTGTCAATGCAATCGCGCGGCGCGATTTTATTTCACGCAACGAGAAGAATCCCGCGCGAGGGCTTGACGTGCTGAATCGGCGTGTAGTACAATGCCACAAATTCTTTGGAGCAATCATCACGACCTTTACGCCGCCAATTATTTTGTTCTTTACATTCAGTCTGTTATTTGCGTTCTTTAACGGCTTTAACAATTCGGGCGCGCTGGTCGCGGCGCCGATCTCGACCCGCTCGGTTTCGCCGCGCGTCGCGGTGGCGCTCGCCATCGCCGCTGAATTCGCGGGACCGTTTCTTTTCGGCGCGGCAGTCGCGGCAACTATCGGTCAGGATTTCGTTGTGCTCTCCGCGCTGAATCTCGACGTCCTCGTCGCGGCAACTGCCGCCGTCAGCATCTGGAATATTGTAACCTGGTTCTTTGGACTGCCTTCGAGTTCGTCGCACGCGCTCGCGGGTGGACTCATCGGCGCGGTGTGGGCGGGCGCGGGACTGGACGCGTTCAAGCTCGCGGGCTTGCTGAAAATTCTCGGCGCGCTTTTTCTCGCGCCGATGGTCGGATTGCTCGGCGGCTACTTGTTGCTCAAATTCATTTTGCTCTTGCTGCAAGGCGCCACGCCCGGGGTGAATATTTTTTTTCGCAATTTGCAAGCGCTCACGACGGTGGCGCTCGCGCTGAGTCACGGCACGAATGATGGACAAAAGAGCATGGGCTTGCTTACGCTGGGACTGGTGGTAATGGGCGCGCAGCCGAATTTTGTCGTGCCGCGTTGGGCAACATTGGTTTCTGCGGCGGCACTGGCGCTGGGGGTGAGCGCGGGTGGCTATCGCATCATCCGTACACTGGGCGGCAAAATTTATCCTCTTCGTGCGGTGCATGGTTTCACTTCGCAAGCCGCCTCCGCCGCAATTGTTTTGGCATCAACGCTGCTCGGCGCGCCAGTCTCGACGACACAGATTGTCGGCACCGCGATTATGGGCGTGGGCGCGGCGGAGCGAGCGCGTGGCGTGCGCTGGGAAGTCGCGTCGCAGATTGTGATGGCGTGGTTGATTACAATTCCGGCTGTCGCCCTCGGCGCCGCGCTGCTCTATTGGCTCTTGCGCGCAATCGGCGTTTAGCGGCGCGGCGAATTGGACGGACCTCTACTATGAAACTCACCAACCCCTTCCGCTCTCGTTCGACTCACTTTTTGCAACTCTTGAGCCAACAAACGGACAAGACGCGCGAAGGACTTGAAGCACTCGAAAGTTTTGTCAAGACGATGGACCAGTCGCAGGCGCGCCGCGTCGAAGTCATCGAGAAGGAAGCGGACGAGCTGCGGCGAATTTTGATTGATGATCTGAATCGTTCGTTTGTGACGCCGATCGACCGCGAAGATCTGTTCGCGTTGTCGCGGACGATTGACGATGTGCTCGATTATGGTTATACGACGATTGACGAGATGGTGATGTTTGGCGTTCAGCCGACCGAGCTGATGAAAAAAATGGTGTCGATCTTGCGCGAAGCGGCGGAGGAATTGCACCACGCGATTCTGCAATTGCGGACCCGCCCGCAGGTGGCCTTGGCGCACGCGACCCGCGCCAAGAAATTGGAGAACCGCGCGGAGAGTCTCTATCGCGAAGCGCTGAATGAATTATTCCAGCAACCCAAGACGGTGGAAGATATTCTGTGGATGTTGAAAAAGCGCGAGATCTATCGTCACCTCTCGAACGCGGCAGACCGCGGCGACGAGGCAGCGAATATTATTTCCGACATCGTGGTGAAGATGACTTGACAATTTTTGCACGGGCACTCCACTCGCGACGCGCATTAGAGAAATATTTTTTTTCTCTCCTTCGGGTTTCCTTTCAGCAGCTTGTGCACTCGCACCATAGGCGCGGATTTTATCACCAACAGACAGACAAGCTCGTGCAAAATGGATGAGATGATTAGAACTCGTCTCAAAAATGAAATTTCTTGACGGTAATTGCGCTGCGCTTTGATTTTCATTGCTTCCCTCGCGCGGCATCTGTTTTTTGAGATGAGTTGTAGTTACACCAAAAGCAGAGTCGCGTTTGGGCGCGTGATGACGTTATTATTATTAGGTCACACTTCACAAAACGGTATTCTGCAAGAGTAGCCTTTCCGAGATCTAAGAGCATCTGACATAACGCGGTCAAAATCACTTGGTCTATTGGATTACAGCACAGCGGGCGAAAATTTTGTCACTTATTTTTCATACAGTCTCCTTGGTTATGCCTCCATAGCATCTTGACAACAAAGGGGGGATGCATTTGGCAAGATTCCGCGTTTCTTTTTTTGGTTTCCCAAATCGAACAACGTCAGCTCGAATATCACGGTGAATCACATCGACCTGCTGACGTTCAATTCAACAGATCACATTCTCTAGGAGGAGAAGGATCATGAAAAACAAATTACTTCTGATAAGTGTCAGCCTGCTGCTCGCCGGTCTTGTGCTGGTGGGCTGCGGCGGCGGAGGGGCAAGTCCTGCGGCGACGACCGCGCCTTCTGGTGGCGGCACGCAAGCGACGAGCGCACCCGTCGCGACCAACGCGCCGGCGGCAACGACTGCGCCCTCCGGTGGCGGTACGACCGCGGGAAAAATCCAGGCTGAAGACGGTGCCACCATCGTTTTCTCGGGTTGGGGTGATCAGACCGAGCAGAAAGTCTATCGTGACTCGATCGCCCGCTTTAACAAGACCTATCCGAACGTCAAGGTCGATTACCAGCCGATCCCGGATAAATTTCAGGACAAGCTCAAGGCGTCGATGGCAGCCGGAACGGCGCCGGATGTATTTTACGTGGACAATCAGTTGATGACTGCCTTTGCCCCTTCGGGCAAAATCGCCCCGCTGGACGAATCCATGAAGCAGGTTGGCGTCAAGCGCGAGGATTTCATCCCGCAGTTGCTGACGATCTTTACCTCCAATGGCAAGACCTACGCGCTTCCTAAAGACTGGGGGACGCTGGGTCTCGTCTATCTGCCCGAGGCGTTCCAGGCAGCTGGCATCGCTGAACCAACGCCTGACTGGAAGTGGGATGATGTGAAGAAGGCAGCAGACGCGATCAGCAAGACGGGCAAGTTCAAGGGCTTTTGCCAGAACGCCGAATTCCCGCGCTTTGCGGTCTGGGCGTTCGAGAATGGAGCAACTGTCGCGAGCGACGACTATAAGACAGCGAAGGTTGACACGCCCGAAATGAAACAGGCGGCTCAATTCGTCGCCGATATGGTGAAGAGTGGATCACTGGTCAAACCGAAAGATGTCGGCGCGGGTTGGTGCGGCGAAGCGATCGGCAAAAAGCTGGTTGGCTTCACTTACGAGGGCGGCTGGATGGTCAACTTTATGAATGAGAATTACAAGGACGTGAAATGGAAGGCGATCGAGCTGCCCGGTGGACCCAAGGGCAAAGCCGATTATATCTTTACGAATGGTATTGGCGTGAATGCCGCCAGCAAGTTCCCCAAGGCGGCGACTGCGTTCGCGCTCTATCTAACGAGCCGCGAGAATTTCGCCGAGATCGCCAAGACCGGTTTTGCTTACAGTCCGTACCTTGATCAACAGGCGCTGGTACCGGATCCGAATTCGGCACAGATTGCCAAGGGCGGTTCATACCCCGGCAGCCATGCCGAATACTGGGGTCCGAATACCGGTAAGGTTCAGGACGCTCTAGGGAAAGCGCTCGAACGGATTTACGCGGGTGATGCAACGGTAGACGAAGCATTCAAGCAAGCACAGACTGAAGTTCAAGCCGCGCTTTCACAGTAACACGATTCGCTGTAGGGGCGAGGGATGCCTCGCCCCTATCCTCTCAAGGTTCTAAACTGGAGGTGTCTGATGGCAGCCATTACTCCCGTTCGCCGCCGCAATTTATTGACCGACCGTCGCGCGCGCGATGAAGCGATCATTGCGTACTTGTTCATTTCACCTTACTTGCTCATCACCCTCATCTTTACAATTGGCGTGGTCCTCTTTGCGATTTACATCAGCTTCACCAACTTTGACCTGTTCACTGCACCCCAATGGGTCGGGCTTGAGAATTATGTAAGGGCATTTAATGAAGGCAAATTTGTGCGCTCATTGGTCAATACTCTTTGGTACGTCGCGATTGTCGTGCCCGCGCAAACCTCCATCGCTCTGCTCCTCGCAGTTATCTTGAATGTGAAAGTACGCGGCAGCCAATTCTTCCGCACGATCTTTTATGCGCCCAGTGTCACTTCGTCGGTCGCGATCACTTTGATCTTTTGGTGGTTGTACTTAAAGACCGGTTTTCTGAACTTTTTCCTCGCGCAGATTTTGGGACCGCTTGGCTTTACGCCGGTGGATTGGTTGGAAGATGCGCGCGGTTTGTTTCAAATCATCATCCGCGCGTTCGGTGGCAATATTCCGTCTGATTTCTGGTATCTGCGCGGACCCAGTATCACGTGGTTGGCGATCATGTTCCAAAATATCTTTACGACCTCGCCCACCTTCATGATTATGTTCCTCGCCGCGCTGCAAGAAATTCCACCCACGTTGTACGAGGCGGCTTCGATTGACGGCGCCACCGGTCGAGACCAGTTCTGGAAGATTACACTGCCAATGCTTCGTCCGGTCATCCTGCTCGTCGTCGTGCTCGGAACGATTGGCACATGGCTGGTTTTCGACCAGGTCGCGATTCTCACCGCCGGAGGTCCGCTCGACACGACGCTGACGCCGGTTTTCCTAATCTATACAGAAGCTCTCGGCAAGAGTGGACCGCCGCGCGCGGGGTTTGCGGCGGCAATGGCGTTTATGTTAGCAGCGATTATTTTCGCTTTTACGATTGTGCAACGGCGCTTTATCGAGCGCGGCACCGAGTCGTATTAAGGAGTACTATGGCAACGACAACTGCGGTCGCTCAACGGGCGCGACCGATCACCACGGCGACACCTCCGCCGGCGGCTTTGCGCTTGGGCCGGGTAGCGGTCTATGTCTTGCTCACGGCAATCGGTCTCGTCTTGTTTACGCCTTTCATCTTGGCATTCTTTGGAACCTTCAAGACAGACTCGGAAATTATTGCCTATCCACCCCGCGTGCTGCCGACAACATGGCACATTGAAAATTGGCCCACGCTTTTTAGCACCGATCTCGGCGGCTTGCCGCGACCCGAGGGCGCCACCTCACTCGGCTTGATGACCGGACTCTTTGCATTCTTTGGCACATTTATCTTGACCGCTCTAAGCAGCGAAGATAAGGGCAAGGGGCTGCCGCGGGCGATTGGCTTGCCGATTGCCGTCGGTCTCGCGATTCTGGCGGGAGTTGCGAGCACCTTTTACCTCGGCGTTAGTTTCAAAGCCGAGCCAATTATGCAGTGGACTGTTGCGGCGGCAATCACCGTCATCGCGCTGATTGGCGTTGGTCTGCTTTCGATCTCTCGCCCCGACTGGACGCGTCTCGTTCTCGCTATGGCGGCATCGCTCGTCGTCGGCGCGGTCGTGACGATCGTGTTTGAAAAGTTGGCGGAATTCGCGGGCGGGGGTCGCTTTATTCGCTGGATCTTTAACACCGGATTATTGGCAGTCATTCGCGCATTTTTGATCTTGACCTTTTCGTCCATGGCGGCGTTTGCCTTTGCGCGCTTGCGCTTTCCCGGTCGCAACGTCATCTTTAATTTTCTACTCGCCTCGATGACCATCCCCGGCGCGGTGACCCTCATTCCAAATTACATCGTCATCGCCAAACTAGGCTGGATCAATATGGCGTACGCGCTCGTCATCCCGGGCATTGTCAGCGCGTTCGGTATCTTTTTGCTCACACAGTTTTTGAAATCAATTCCCAAAGACCTCGAAGAAGCCGCGTTCATTGACGGCGCCTCCCACTTTCAAATTTACAAGGAGGTGATCCTGCCCCTTGCGCGCCCCGCGCTGCTCACCTTGTTCATTCTGTCATTTCAATCGATGTGGAATGACTATCTGACGCCTCTGCTCTATCTGAACACGCCGGATATGTGGGTGCTCAATGTGGCGATGAGCGTCTTTCAGCAAAACTACAAGGCGCAGTGGAATATTACGTTGGTCGGCGCAATGGTCAACGCGGTGGTGCCGCTCTCCATCTTTTTCTTTTTCAGCAAGTACTTTACCGACGGCGTAGCCTACACCGGCGTAAAAGGTTAAGCGACGAGTGGTCCAAGCGTTTCAAGTAACGGCTCGCGCCATCAGTTTGTGGTGGCGCGAGTTTGTATTGTTCCTCTTTTTCAACGTGATGTGGCTGGTGTTGCAAATCCCCATCGTGACCGGACCCCCGGCAACCGCCGCGATGTACGTGGTCGCGCGTCGCGCCGCCGACCACGAATTGATTGACCCACTGCACGGTTGGCTGGCGCTGCGCGCAATGTTCGCGCCCGCATGGAAATGGGGCGTCGTTAATCTGCTGATCGTGATTCCCACCGTCGCGAATTTTTATTTGTATCAGAACGCGAGCGGAATCGGCTGGACCGTCCTGCGACTCGTTTGGGGTATGTTGGCGGTGTTGTGGTTTGCGATGAATCTTTTCTATTGGCCCTTTTGGTTAGCTCAGTCTGACCAGCGCGTGGTCAACACCTTTCGCAACAGCGCGGTGCTCGTGCTCAAAGCGCCCTTGTTTGCCTTGACGTTAGCCGTGATTTGCGCGCTCATCATCGCGGGCAGTTTTCTGATAGCCCTCCCCGTCGCCGCGATGTTGATGGCGTGGCTCGCGCTGATCGGCATCGTCGCAGTGGATGAAGAATTAAAAGAGAAATTATGATTTCTGCATTTTGATTGATGATTTGATTTGGGTCCACCCTTGTGCACAATACGTTTCAGAGATTCTTGTATGTTTCCAAATCCGCAATCCGCAATCCCACAGGGACTTTTAGTCCGCAATCCGCAATTGGCTTGGTGGCAGCGCGGTGTCGTGTATCAAATTTATCCGCGCAGTTTCCAAGACAGCACTGGCGATGGCGTCGGCGATTTGCAGGGCGTCATCAATCGTCTCGACTATTTGAATGGCGCGCCGGATTCGCTTGGCATCGACGCAATCTGGCTCAGTCCGATTTTTCCATCGCCCATGGCGGACTATGGTTACGATGTCGCGGATTATTGTGATATCCATCCGCTCTTCGGCGACCTCGCAACCTTTGACCGTTTGGTGCAAGCCGCGCATCGACGTGACATCAAGGTCATCATCGATTGGGTGCCCAATCATTCCTCCGACCGGCATCCGTGGTTTATCGAATCGCGCAGCCGCCGCGACAATCCTAAACGCGATTGGTACATCTGGCGCGACGCCAAGCCGGATGGTTCGCTGCCGAATAATTGGGGTAGTTTTTTCGGCGGACCTGCGTGGGAATGGGATGAAACAACGCGGCAATATTATCTCCATCAATTTTTGAATGAGCAGCCTGATTTGAATTGGCGCAATCCGCACGTGCATGACGCGATGCTCGATGTGCTGCGCTTCTGGCTCGACCGCGGCGTCGATGGCTTTCGCATGGATGTGATTGCGCTCATCATGAAAGATAAAGATCTGCGCGACAATCCGCGCGACCCGAACGCAGACCCCAATCTGCATCCTGACGATCTCGCCAGTCGTTCCTTGCGAGTTTACAATGAAGACCAGGACGAGGTGCACCCCGTGATCCGCGACATCCGCCGTGTGCTGGATGAGTACGGCGATACGGTCGGCATTGGCGAAATCAGCGGAGGCTATCCCCTGCCCCGTTGGGTCAAGTACTATGGTGACAACGCCAATGGTCTGCACCTGCCATTCAACTTTCGCTTGATGGACCTGCCTTGGACAGCGAGCGGCATTCGCCAATCAGTGAACGAGCTAGAAGCCGCGCTCCCTGCATTCGGCTGGCCCAATTATGTCCTCGGCAATCACGATCAGTCGCGGCTCGCCTCGCGCGTCGGTCAGGGACAGGCGCGCGTCGCGGCGATGCTGCTACTCACGTTGCGCGGCACACCGACTTTGTATCAGGGCGATGAAATTGGAACACCGAACGTGGAGGTGCCGCCGGAAAAAATTCAAGACCCGCCGGGCAAACGTTTCGGAGCTGAACACGGTCGCGACAAGAATCGTTCGCCGATGCAATGGGACACAAATGCGAATGCCGGTTTCTCTTCCGCCGAACCGTGGCTGCCGCTCACGCCCGATTGGAAAACGCGCAACGTCGCGGTTCAGAGCGGCGACCCGACTTCGCTGCTGAATCTTTACCGTCGTCTGTTGCATTACCGTCGCGCCACGCCCGCGTTGTACGGGGGCAGCTATCGCGCGCTGGATGCCGGTGATGAAAATGTTTTCGCGTATACGCGCGAGAGTGGAGGAGACCGCCGACTCGTCGCGCTCAACTTTACACACGCGCCGCGCACGCTTGCCATTCATGGAATGTCGCGCGGCAAAATTATTCTCTCGACGTATCTCGACCGCGCAGATGCGGTTTCGCTTGCGCGCCTCGAACTGCGCGCCGATGAAGGCGTAATCATCGAGCTAACATAAACCCACAAAGCCACAAAGCCTCGAAGAAAAAAGTAAATCTTTATCTTTGTACCTTTGTGTCTTGGTGATAAACGACCCGCTTTGAAACTACAACGCCATCCCGACAATCCCATCCTGCACCCCGACCCGACCTCCGCTTGGGAAACCTACAATGTCTTTAACGCGTCCGTCATTTTTAACAACGGTCTGTTTCATATGCACTATCGCGCGCAAGGTCTGGACTGGATCAGCCGCATCGGTTACGCGGTCAGCGCGGATGGAGTGGAGTGGAATCGCTTGCGGCGCCCGGTGCTCGAACCAGCGAATGAGGACGAAGCGCGCGGTGTCGAAGACCCACGCGTCACGGAAATTGATGGAACGTTTTATATGGCGTACACCGCGTACGGCAAAAGTCGCGTTGGTGAATTTAGCGTCACGCCGATGTTCGCGCGCAGCACCAACTTGATTTCGTGGGAGCGCCTCGCGCCGCTTGTGCGCGGCGAGGACAACAAAGACCATTTTCTTTTTCCGCGCAAAATAAATAATCGCTTTGTCGCGTTCCATCGTCGCCCGCCGAATATTTGGCTCGCCGAATCGGATGACTTGATCCATTGGTCGCCGGAAAAAATGCGCGTGGTGCTGGGACCGCGCGCCGACAATTGGTGGGATCACAAACGCGTGGGCGGCAACGGCCCGCCGATCGAAACACCGCACGGCTGGCTGACGTTCTATCACGCGTACGATGACCAGCATACGTATCGGCTCGGCGTGTGTCTGCTCGACCTTCAAGACCCGGCGCGCGTACTTCATCGTCCGCAGGAGCCGATCTTTGAACCGGAAGAAATTTGGGAACTGCGCGGGGATGTGCCGCGCGTAGTTTTCTCGTGCGCGAATATTCGGGTTGGCGACAAGGTCTATGTTTACTACGGCGCGGCAGATCACGTGATCGGGTTGGCGACGTGCGATTTCAATGAAGTGCTGGAGTACGCGCGAGCAGGATAATTTTTTTTACCATAGAGACTCAGAGCGCGCTGAGAAACCAAGGTAAATCGTTCCTGAGCAAATGGTCTTTCAAGTTGGTGAAATCGCCGTCTCGCGGAATATACGTTTCTTCGTTTACTTGATTTGAACTCTGTCCTCTTCATCTCTGGTAAATTTCAACTTATGAACAACGATCGAAACTGGCTCGTCCGCGAAAATACTTTCGACCCCGCGGACCTGAATCACAAAGAAACGATTTTCACTATCGGCAATGGCTACCTATGCACGCGCGGCGCGCTCGAAGAAACGTATCCGGGCAATCAGCGCGCGACCTTTATTCACGGCGTGTTCGATGCCGCGCCGATCATCCTCACCGAATTGGCGAACGCGCCCGACTGGCTGCCACTCACGATTCATCTCAACGACGAACGCTTTGCGCTCGATCGCGGCACGATTGAATCCTTCGAACGCGTTTTGGATTTGCGGACGGGCGTTTTGACACGCCGGGTGCGCTGGCGTTCCCCTTCCGATTACGTTGCGACGATGATTTTCGAACGCTTCACTTCGCTCGCCGATGAGCACACGCTTTTCCTTCGCTGTCGCGTCACGCCTGAATTCGACGGCACGCTGGAAATTCGCGCGGGACTTGACGCGCGGATGGACAATCGCGGTATGATCCACTGGCGCTGGATGGATCAGGGCGAACGCGACGGCGCGGTGTATCTCCGTGCCGCGACGCTCGAATCGAAGATCGAGACGGCGTATGCACTGCGAATCAATGTGGTCGAGGGCGCTGAAATCAAACGCGACTTTTGGGATGTGGAAAATTCGCCGACACTGACGACGACTCTGCGCGCCGTTCCGAACGAGGAGCTTATCTTTGAAAAATATATCAGCGTTTTTACCTCGCGCGATCTGCCGCGTGACCAAATTGAATTCGCGGCGATGCAGCGCGCGCCCACAATGCCGAGTTGGGAACAAGCGCACGAGGCAAACGCGAACGCGTGGGCGCAGGAGTGGGCGCGCAGCGATGTCGTGATCGAAGGCGATGACGAGGCGCAATTAGCTATCCGCTTTAATCTATTTCAACTGCTAATTGCCGCGCCGCGCCACGACGACCGCGTGAACATTGGCGCGAAAACACTATCCGGTTTTGGTTACAATGGTCATTGTTTTTGGGACACGGAAATTTTCATGCTGCCGCTGTTCATTTACACCGCGCCGCACCTCGCGAAAAATTTATTGAACTATCGCTTTCATAATTTGCCCGGCGCGCATCGCAAGGCGCAGACGAATGGGTACGAGGGCGCGCAGTTTCCGTGGGAGAGCGCGGGCGGCGGCGATGAAGTCACGCCACCATTCGTGCCGCACTTTGCTGATCCCACCAAGCTCGTGCGCATCTGGCCCGGCGAGATCGAGATTCACATCTCGGCGGACATCGCGTACGCGGCGTACCACTACTGGCGCGTGACCGGCGACGACGAATGGTTGATTGAAAGAGGTGCCGAATTAATTCTCGACACGGCGAAATTTTGGGCAGCGCGCGCCGAGTGGAGTGCGGAGAAACAAAGTTACGAATACAACAACGTGATTGGTCCCGACGAAAATCACGATCACGTGAACAATAATTTTTACACCAATCGCATGGCGCAGTCGAATCTACAAACCGCGCTGCAAATTCTCGCGTTGCTGGAAGCGCGCGAAGACGCGCGCGCGCAACTGACCGAATTGATTCAGAAGCTCGATTTGTCTTCAGAACGGCTCGAACACTGGCGGGAGGTGATCGAAAAAATTTATCTGCCGCTCACTGATACGAAATTGATCGAGCAGTTCGAGGGTTATTTCAAATTGCGCGATGTGAAAATGGTAGAATTGGAGCCGCGCGACAAGTCCTTGCAGCAAGTCTTCGGCATCGAGGGCGCGAACGAGATTCAAGGCATCAAGCAGCCCGACGTGCTGATGTTATTGTATTTGTTGCGCGATCGTTATTCCGATGAAATTGTGCGCGAAAATTACGAATACTATACGCCGCGCACCGATGTGAGCTTTGGCTCGTCGCTCGGTCCTTCGATTCAGGCGATCATCGCGTGTGAGATGGGCGACATCGAAACGGCGTACGACGAATTCATCCGCGCGGCGCGTGCCGATCTGCGCGATGTGCGCGGCAACGCCAACGATGGCATCCACGCCGCGTCGGCGGGAGGGACGTGGCAGGCAATTGTATTCGGCTTTGCGGGATTGCGCGTGACAGAAAACGGCTGGACTGTTCACCCGCGCTTGCCGAAACATTGGAGGCGACTCGCATTCAGATTTTTTCATCGAGGCGAGCAAGAGCAAGTCGATTTGTCGCAATGAGTGCATATGATTCGCGCTTTTATTTTTGACCTCGACGGCGTGCTGACCGATACCGCCGAGTACCATTTTCGCGGCTGGAAGCGACTCGCGGATGAGGCAGGAATTCCATTCACGCGCGAGGACAATGAAGCGCTGCGCGGTGTGTCGCGGCGCGAATCGTTGATGCGTCTGCTCAAGGGACGCAAATATTCCGAAGAGCAGATGCTGGAGATGATGGCGCGCAAAAATAAATATTATGTGGAATCGATCCAAAATATTTCGCCGCACGATCTGCTGCCCGGCGCGAAAGAATTGCTCGAAGAAATTCGCGCGGCGGGACTGAAATGTGCAGTCGGCTCGGCGAGCAAAAATGCGCCGGACGTTATCGACCGTCTCGGCATCGCGAATTTGCTGGACGCCATCGCAGATGGTAACAGTGTCGAGCGACAAAAGCCCGCGCCGGATTTGTTTCTCTTTGCCGCAGGCGAATTGAAACTGCCCGCGTCGGAATGCGTCGTGGTGGAAGATGCCGCGGCGGGAATCGAAGCGGGCAAGCGCGGAGGATTCTACACAGTTGGTTTAGGTCCGCGCGAACGCGTCGGCGAAGCGGAAGCGATGTTCCCCAGTCTCGAGGGTGTACGCCTGCGCGATATTTTGAGCGCGCTGAAGCAAGCGCGACCGGATGCCGGGTAGGGACGAACCATTGGCTTGCTCATTTCGAATGATTTCGCGGCTTACACAATTTTTACAAGGCGCTCGCGCGGCTTGAAGTACACATCTTACAGACAACACAGATTAAAGTCGTAGTATGTCGGTCGATGTCATTTCGAGCGAAGTCGCAGATACCTTTAGGTGCGAGAAATCTCGGTTTCCAC